>NZ_JBEPFL010000028.1:0-123077 GCF_040301925.1 Streptomyces sp. NPDC000075 | reverse complement strand
CCATCACCGTCCTCGTAGTTCACCGAGTTGATGACCGCACGCCCACCCAGCTTCTCCAGACCCGCCTGGATCACCGGGACCTCGGTCGAGTCCAGAACGATGGGCAGAGTCGAGGCCGTCGCGAAACGGCCCGCCAGCTCACGCATGTCGGCCACACCGTCACGACCCACATAGTCCACGCACAGATCCAGCATGTGCGCACCCTCACGGATCTGGTCCCGCGCCATCTCCACACAGTCGTCCCAGCGCGCCTCCAGCATCGCCTCACGGAACTTCTTCGACCCGTTCGCGTTCGTCCGCTCACCGATCGCCATGTACGAGGTGTCCTGCCGGAACGGCACCGTCTGGTACAGCGAGGCGGCGCCGGGCTCGGGCTGGGGGTCGCGGGGGGTGATCGCGGTGCCGCGGACCCGCTCCACGACCTGCCGCAGGTGCTCGGGGGTGGTTCCGCAGCAGCCGCCGACCAGCGACAGCCCGTACTCGCGGACGAAGGTCTCCTGCGCGTCGGCCAGCTCGACGGCCGACAGGGGGTAGTGCGCGCCCTGCTTCGTCAGCACCGGCAGACCCGCGTTCGGCATGCAGGAGAGCGGGATACGGGCGTTGCGCGCCAGGTAGCGCAGGTGCTCGCTCATCTCGGCGGGGCCGGTGGCGCAGTTCAGGCCGATCATGTCGATGCCCAGCGGCTCCAGCGCCGTCAGCGCCGCACCGATCTCGGAGCCCAGCAGCATCGTGCCGGTGGTCTCGACGGTGACGGAGCAGATCAGCGGGACGCTGACGCCGAGGGCGTCCATGGCGCGGCGGGCGCCGATGATGGAGGACTTGGTCTGGAGGAGGTCCTGGGTGGTCTCGACGAGCAGCGCGTCGGCGCCGCCGGAGATCAGGCCCTCGGCGTTGACCTGGTAGGCGTCGCGGATCTGGGCGTAGGTGATGTGGCCCAGGGTGGGCAGCTTGGTGCCGGGGCCCATGGAGCCGAGCACCCAGCGCTGCTGTCCGGTGGAGGCGGTGAACTCGTCGGCGACCTGGCGGGCGATGCGCGCGCCGGACTCGGACAGCTCGAAGTTGCGTTCGGGGATGTCGTACTCGGCGAGGGCCGCGTAGTTCGCGCCGAAGGTGTTGGTCTCGACGCAGTCGACGCCCACGGCGAAGTAGGCCTCGTGGACCGAGCGGACGATGTCGGGGCGCGTGACGTTCAGGACCTCGTTGCAGCCTTCGAGCTGCTGGAAGTCTTCCAGGGTGGGGTCCTGGGCCTGGAGCATGGTTCCCATGGCTCCGTCGGCGACGACCACGCGGGTCGCGAGCGCCTCTCGGAGGGCATCGGCCCGGGTCTGGGTGTCAGCGGGCGGGTTCGGCAACGAGGCCATGGTTGAGCTCCCTGGGATGCGACGGCTGTCGGCTTTGCACCCCCGCTGTGTCAGGGGTGCACGCCGTCAGCGTAACCGCGCGGCCCCCGCCCCGGTGAGGGCGTCCCACGTGGCGGACTGCATTCTGTGCGCGGGAGTCACACGGAAAGGTGCCCTGGCCGGCGGCGCACCGGGAAACACCCAACCATGCACAAGGTCGGCATCGACCGATAGTGTTCGGCATGGTCGAACTACGTCAGCAGGAGGCTGCGCGATGGCACGGAACATCCAGTCGCTCGAACGAGCCGCTGCGATGCTGCGGCTCCTGGCCGGCGGGGAGCGCCGGCTGGGTCTCTCGGACGTCGCGTCCGCCCTGGGCCTGGCCAAGGGCACGGCGCACGGGATCCTGCGCACGCTGCAGGCCGAGGGCTTCGTGGAGCAGGACCCGGCCTCCGGGCGCTACCAGCTGGGCGCCGAGCTGCTGCGGCTGGGCAACAGCTACCTGGACGTGCACGAGCTGCGCGCCCGTGCGCTGGTGTGGACGGACGACCTGGCCCGGGCGAGCGGCGAGAGCGTGTACGTCGGCGTGCTGCACCAGAGCGGGGTGCTGATCATGCACCACGTGTTCCGGCCGGACGACAGCCGTCAAGTGCTGGAGGTGGGGGCCATGCAGCCGCTGCACTCCACGGCCCTGGGCAAGGTGCTGTCGGCCTACGACCCGGTGGCGCACACGGAGGCCCTGGACGGGGAGCGGGAGGCCTTCACGCCGCGCACGGTGACCGACGCGGCGGGGTTCGAGGAGGTCCTGGACCTGACCCGGGCGCGCGGCTGGGCGGCCGACGTCGAGGAGACCTGGGAGGGCATCGCCTCGGTGGCGGCGCCCATCCACGACCGGCGCAGGATGCCGGTCGGCGCGGTGGCCGTCGCGGGCGCCGTGGAGCGGGTCTGCGGGGAGTCCGGGGAGCCGCGTCCGGCGCTGGTGGCCTCCGTACGGGACTGCGCACGGTCGGTTTCGCGCGATCTCGGAGCAGGCCGGTTCTGAGCTTGACCTGATCCCCTTCGGTCCACCCTTTGGCGGCTTTCGGCGCCATTCGGGTGGACCTTTTCGTTTCCGGACCGCCCATTGGCCGGATTTGGGCGATCGTACCGAGTGGTAACGATCCGGTTCTTTGACCTGGTCAGGCCTTGACGCGTTCTGAACCCAGGCGGAAAACTGCCGTTCATCGGTCGGCATTGTCGAACACCTACCGGCAATACGCGTTAGGCTATGGGCGAGGCCATGGACCGGTGAAGCACTCACCGAGTGTGCGGACGACCGGAGGGACCCGGTGTCCGCCCACCCCTGGACGTAAGACAAAGGAGTCGCGGGTGTCCAGCTCCGACATCTTCATCGGCGAGACCATCGGTACCGCCCTGCTCACTCTGCTCGGCGGCGGCGTGTGCGCCGCCCTCACGCTCAAGAGCTCCAAGGCCCGCGGCGCGGGCTGGCTCGCGATCACCTTCGGGTGGGGCTTCGCCGTCCTGATCGCCGCCTACGTCTCCGCGCCGCTCTCCGGCGCCCACCTCAACCCGGCGGTCACCGTCGGCATAGCCGTGAAGACCGGCGAGTGGGGCGACGTCCCCGTCTACTTCGCGGGCCAGCTGCTCGGCGCCATGCTCGGCGCGGTCCTGATGTGGGTCACCTACTACGGACAGTTCGCCGCGCACCTGGCGGACCCGGAGAACATCAAGGACGCCAAGCTCGGCCCGGAGGATCCGCACCCGCACGACGTCGCCGGCCCGGTGCTCGGGATCTTCTCCACCGGCCCCGAGATCCGCAACGTGGTCCAGAACATGGCCACCGAGATCATCGGCACCTTCGTCCTCGTCCTCGCGATCCTCACCCAGGGCCTCCAGGACGACGGCAAGGGCCTCGGCGTCATCGGCGTCCTGATCACCTCCTTCGTCGTCGTCGGCATCGGCCTCTCGCTCGGCGGCCCGACCGGCTACGCCATCAACCCGGTCCGCGACCTCGGTCCCCGCATCGTCCACGCCCTGCTCCCGCTGCCCAACAAGGGCGGCTCCGACTGGGGCTACTCCTGGATCCCGGTGGCCGGCCCGCTCGTCGGTGCCCTGCTCGCCGGCGGTCTGTACAACATCGCGTTCGCCTGATCAGCTTCGGCCGCGTTCGTAAGATCCGCACCGCCCTCCTGATTCCGCCTACTCAACAGATCTGCCAGGAGCAGCCATCATGACCAGCAGCACCGGCCCCTTCATCGCCGCGATCGACCAGGGCACCACCTCCTCCCGCTGCATCGTCTTCGACCGCGACGGCCGCATCGTCGCCGTCGACCAGAAGGAGCACGAGCAGATCTTCCCGAAGCCGGGCTGGGTCGAGCACGACGCCACCGAGATCTGGACCAACGTCCAGGAGGTCGTCGCCGGCGCCATCGCCAAGGCGGAGATCACCGCCGCCGACGTCAAGGCCGTCGGCATCACCAACCAGCGCGAGACCACCGTCCTGTGGGACAAGAACACCGGCGAGCCGGTGCACAACGCGCTGGTCTGGCAGGACACCCGCACCGACGCCCTCTGCAAGGAGCTCGGCCGCAACGTCGGCCAGGACCGTTTCCGCCGCGAGACCGGCCTGCCGCTGGCGAGCTACTTCGCCGGCCCGAAGGTCCGCTGGCTGCTCGACAACGTCGAGGGCCTGCGCGAGCGCGCCGAGGCCGGGGACATCCTCTTCGGCACCATGGACTCCTGGGTCATCTGGAACCTCACCGGCGGTGCCCAGGGCGGTGCGCACGTCACGGACGTCACCAACGCCTCGCGCACCATGCTGATGAACCTGCACACCCTGGCGTGGGACGAGAAGATCGCGGAGTCGATGGGCGTCCCGCTCAACGTGCTCCCCGAGATCAAGTCCTCCGCCGAGGTCTACGGCCACGTCAAGGACGGCGTCCTCGCCGGCGTCCCGGTCGCCTCGGCGCTCGGTGACCAGCAGGCCGCCCTCTTCGGCCAGACCTGCTTCGCCGAGGGCGAGGCCAAGTCCACCTACGGCACCGGAACGTTCATGCTGATGAACACCGGCGACAAGATCATCAACTCCTACAGCGGCCTGCTGACCACGGTCGGCTACCAGATCGGCGACCAGAAGCCGGTCTACGCCCTGGAGGGCTCCATCGCCGTCACCGGCTCGCTCGTCCAGTGGATGCGCGACCAGATGGGCCTGATCAAGTCCGCGGCCGAGATCGAGACCCTGGCCTCCTCCGTCGAGGACAACGGCGGCGCCTACTTCGTACCGGCCTTCTCCGGCCTGTTCGCCCCGTACTGGCGCTCCGACGCCCGCGGTGTGATCGCCGGCCTCACCCGGTACGTCACCAAGGCGCACATCGCCCGTGCCGTCCTCGAGGCCACCGCCTGGCAGACCCGCGAGATCACCGACGCCATGACGAAGGACTCCGGCGTCGAGCTGGCGGCCCTCAAGGTCGACGGTGGTATGACCTCCAACAACCTGCTGATGCAGACGCTCTCGGACTTCCTGGACGCCCCCGTGGTCCGTCCCATGGTCGCCGAGACGACCTGCCTCGGCGCCGCCTACGCCGCCGGCCTGGCCGTCGGCTTCTGGCCGGACACCGACGCCCTGCGCGCCAACTGGCGCCGCGCGGCGGAGTGGACCCCGCGGATGCCCGCCGACCAGCGGGACCGCGAGTACAAGAACTGGCTCAAGGCCGTCGAGCGGTCCATGGGCTGGATCGACGACGAAGACGCCAGCTGACGCACCAGCTGTCGAATCGACGAGGAGCTGAAGAGACATGAGCACCCTGCAGAGCGTCCCCGCACTGGGAACGCACCCGACCGCCGGCTCGCTGCGTGCATCCCGTGTGGCGAGCCGCGCCGAGACCCGTGAGCAGCTGGCCAAGGCCACGTACGACCTGCTGGTCATCGGCGGTGGAATCCTGGGCACCTCGGTGGCCTGGCACGCCGCGCAGTCGGGTCTGCGGGTGGCCATGGTGGACGCCGGCGACTTCGCCGGCGCCACCTCCTCCGCCTCCTCGAAGCTGGTCCACGGCGGTCTGCGCTACCTGCAGACCGGCGCGGTCAAGCTGGTGGCCGAGAACCACCACGAGCGGCGGGTGCTGGCCAAGGACGTGGCCCCGCACCTGGTGAACCCGCTCACGTTCTACCTGCCGGTCTACAAGGGCGGCCCGGTGGGTGCGGCCAAGCTGGGCGCGGGCGTCTTCGCCTACTCCGCCCTCTCGGCCTTCGGCGACGGCATGGGCAAGGTCATATCCCCGGCCCGTGCCGTCGCCGACAACCCCGGTCTGAAGACCGACAACCTCAAGGCCGTCGCGGTCTACTACGACCACCAGATGAACGACTCCCGCGTGGCCGTGATGACGGTCCGCGCGGCCGTCGAGTCGGGTGCCGTCGTCCTCAACCACGCCGAGGTCACCGGCCTGCGCATGACGCGCGGCCGGGTCTCGGGTGCCGAGCTCAAGGACCGCCTCGACGGCACCGAGTTCGGCGTCGACGCCCGCGTCGTGCTCAACGCCACCGGCCCGTGGGTGGACCACCTGCGGCGCATGGAAGACAAGCACGCGCTGCCGTCGATCCGCCTCTCCAAGGGCGCGCACATCGTCATGAAGCGCAAGTCGCCGTGGAAGGCCGCCATGGCCACCCCGATCGACAAGTACCGCATCACCTTCGCCCTGCCGTGGGAGGACCAGCTCCTGCTCGGCACCACGGACGAGGTCTACGAGGGCGACCCGGCGGACGTGCGCGCCACCGAGGCCGACATCCAGCAGATCCTCGACGAGGCCGCCTTCTCCGTGAAGGACGCCGACCTCGACCGCTCCCTGATGACGTACGCCTTCGCCGGCCTGCGCGTCCTGCCGGGCGGCCCCGGCGGCGTCGAGAAGGCCAAGCGCGAGACGGTCGTCTCCGAGGGCGCGGGCGGCATGCTGTCCGTCGCCGGCGGCAAGTGGACCACGTACCGCCACATCGGCCGCGTGGTCATGGACAAGCTCGCCAAGCTCCCCGGCAGCCCGCTGACCGAGGACATGGAGCCGGTGAAGTCCCTCGTGCGCCGCGTCCCGCTGCCCGGCGTCGCCAACCCGAACGCCGTCGCGCACCGCCTGCTGGTCGACCGTGAGCCCGGCGCCCGGATGGACCCGCTCACCGCGCGCCACCTGGCGTCGCACTACGGCTCCCTGGCCTTCGACATCGCCCGCCTGGCGAACGAGGACCCGGCGCTGGCCGAGCGCATCCACCCGGACGGCCCGGAGATCTGGGCGCAGGTCGCCTACGCCCGTGACCACGAGTGGGCCGAGACCGCGGACGACGTGCTGCGCCGCCGTACGACGGTGACGATCCGCGGCCTGGACGACGAGTCCGTACGGGCCCGCGTCGAGGAGATGCTGGCCCGCAAGGCATAGCTCGTACGCAGGTGGGGAAGAGGGGCGGTTCCGAGGGGAACCGCCCCTCTGTCGTGGGCTGTGGCCGCCGACCCCACAAGGCTTAGGCTTTCCCACGTACACAAGGAACTTCGGAAGGAGACCTGGGTGATCGAGCTTGAGGGCGTGCCCGAGCTGATCGACCCGGTCATGGTGGCCGCGTTCGAGGGCTGGAACGACGCGGGTGACGCCGCCTCCGGTGCGGTGGCGCACCTGGACCGGGAGTGGAAGGGCGAGGTCTTCGCGGCGCTCGACGCCGAGGACTACTACGACTTCCAGGTCAACCGGCCGACGGTGTTCCTGGAGCACGGGGTCAGGAAGATCACCTGGCCGACGACCCGGCTGTCGGTGGTCCGGATCGGCGGCGCCAAGCCGCGCGACCTGGTGCTGGTGCGGGGCATCGAACCGTCCATGCGGTGGCGGTCGTTCTGCAACGAGCTGCTCGGCTTCGCGCACGAGCTGGGCGTGGAGATGGTCGTCATCCTGGGCGCGCTCCTCGGCGACACCCCGCACACCCGGCCGGTGCCGGTCAGCGGGGTGACGTCCGACCCGGACCTGGCGCGGACCATGGACCTGGAGGAGACCAAGTACGAGGGCCCGACGGGGATCGTGGGCGTGCTCCAGGAGGCCTGCACCCACGCGGGCGTCCCGGCGGTGTCGCTGTGGGCGGCGGTGCCGCACTACGTGTCGCAGCCGCCTAACCCGAAGGCGACGCTGGCGCTGCTGAACCGGCTCGAGGACCTGATCGACATCCGGATCCCGCTCGGGGAACTGCCGGAGGACGCGCGGGCGTGGCAGCTGGGGGTGGACCAACTGGCCGCCGAGGACAGCGAGGTGGCGGAGTACGTCCAGACGCTGGAGGAGGCGCGGGACACGGCCGACCTGCCGGAGGCGTCGGGAGACGCGATCGCGCGGGAGTTCGAGCGGTACCTGAGGCGGCGGGACCCGTCGGCCGCCGACCCCTCCGACGGGTCGTACCTGCGGGACACCTCCGGTGGGCCGCGCGCCCCGAAGCGCAAGCCGGAGCCTCCGGCGGAGGAACCTCCGACACCGGAGGAACCGGGGGACGACTCCCCCGAGGGCTAGATCCCGTTCTCCGGGGCTCCGCCCCGGGATACGGAGAAAGGGCGGGGCGGGGACCAGCTCCGCGCAGCGGTAGCCGGACCCCGCCCCGCCCCTCGGAACTACAGGGCCACGCCCAGGAGGGCGTCGACCGTGCGGGAGACCAGGCCGGGGGCCGTCTCGTCCGTCTCGTCGGAGGCGAGCTGCCGCTCGACCCAGCGGTCCACCGCCGCGAGGGCGGCCGGCGCGTCCAGGTCGTTGGCCAGGGCCTCGCGGACCTCCTCCACCAGGGCGTCGGCCGGAACCCCGTCCGGCCGGGACACGGCCGCGCGCCAGCGCGCCAGGCGCGCCTCCGCCTCGGCGAGGACGGCGTCCGTCCACTCCCAGTCCGCCCGGTAGTGGTGCGACAGCAGCGCCAGGCGGATGGCGGCCGGGTCCACGCCGGCACGCCGCAGGGCGGAGACGAAGACCAGGTTGCCCTTGGACTTCGACATCTTCTCGCCGTGCAGGGCGACCATGCCCGCGTGGACGTACGCCTTGGCCATCGGGAACTCGCCCGTCAGCGCGTGGGCGTGCGAGGCGCCCATCTCGTGGTGCGGGAAGGCGAGGTCGGAGCCGCCGCCCTGGACGTCGAAGCCCATGCCCAGGTGTTCCAGGGCGATGGCCACGCACTCGATGTGCCAGCCCGGACGGCCGCGCCCCAGCGAGGCGCCGTCCCAGCTCGGGTCGCCCGGGCGGGCGGCCATCCACAGCATTGGGTCCAGGGGGTTCTTCTTCCCCGGGCGGTCCGGGTCGCCGCCGCGCTCCGCGGACAGCAGCCGCATCGCCTGGGCGTCGAGGTGGGAGACCCCGCCGAAGTGCGGGTCGGACTCCACCGAGAAGTAGATGTCGCCCTCGAGCTCGTACGCGGCGCCCGCGTCACGCAGCCGTTCGACCAGCGGCACGATGCCGGGTATGGCCTCGACGGCGCCGATGTAGTGCTGCGGGGGCAGCATCCGCAGGGCGGTCATGTCCTCGCGGAAGAGCGCCGTCTCGCGCTCCGCGAGCTCGGTCCAGTCGTGTCCGTCGCGCAGCGCCCGCTCCAGGAGCGGATCGTCCACGTCCGTGACGTTCTGGACGTAGTGGACCTGGCGCTTGTTGTCGAGCCACACGCGCTGCACGAGGTCGAACGCGTTGTAGGTCGCCGCGTGACCGATGTGGGTCGCGTCGTACGGCGTGATTCCGCAGACGTAGAGGCGGGCGACGGGACCGGGGTCGAGGGTGACCGTCCCCCGCGTCGCGGTGTCGTGGATCTGGAGGTCGCGGCCCTTGCCGGGCAGGGCGGGGACCTCAGAAGCGGGCCAGGCATGCATGCTTCGAGCCTAACCGGACGACTGTTCCGGAAACGAATGGGAGCAGCACTGTTGGCTTGATCGACACCCTTGCGTTCCGGCTGGATCTGTGCGTCCCGCTCGTCCGGGCGACCGCCCAGCTCAGACGGGCGGCCAGGGGATCGCCGGCCACTGCCCGGAGGGCTTCGGGTGGGTCCCGCTGCTCCGCAGCAGCGCCACGCGGGCCCGTACGGCGGCCAGCTCGGCCGGGGTGATCAGTTCGGCCAGCCGGGTGGCGAGCGGGGCGTCCTCGGCCAGCTGGGCCTCCAGGGAGGTCAGCACGGTCCGCGCCTCGTCGGTCAGGGGCTCCCCCGCCCAGCCCCAGAGCAGGGTCCGCAGCTTGTCCTGCGAGTGGAAGGTCACACCGTGGTCGATCCCGTAGAGCCGGCCGTCGGGCGCGGGGAGCAGGTGGCCGCCCTTGCGGTCGCCGTTGTTGATCACGGCGTCGAGGACGGCGAGCCGGCGCAGGCGGGGGTCGTCGGCGTGGACGAGCAGGGCGGTGCGGCCCTCGCCGACCTCGGCGAACGCCACCGGCTTCCAGCCCTCCCCGGCCTCCTCGCCCTCCACCAGCGCGAGCAGCTCCGCCTCCGGCGCCTCTCCGGCGTCGATCCAGTGCTGCACCATGCCCTCTCCGTACGGGCCGTCGCGCAGCACGGTCGTGGGCACGAGCCCCCAGCCGGTGGCCTCGGAGACCAGGTAGGCGGCGCGCTCGCGCCGGGCGAGGTTGCCGTCGGGGAAGTCCCACAGCGGCCGTTCGCCCTTGACGGGCTTGTAGACGCACTCCGCGCTGCGGCCCTCGTAGGCGACGGTGCACAGCAGGACGGCGTTGGACGCCTCGGCGATCCGGCCGCGGACGGTGAGCTCACCGCGGGTGAGCAGCTCCTCTATCGGGGTCACGGCGCTCACGCCTGGCGCCGGTACCCGTTCTGGCGGGGGCACACGTGCCCCTCGGGGTCCAGGGGGAGGCTGCACAGCGGGCACGGCGGGCGGCCGGCGTTGACCACGTCCAGGGCGCGCTTGGCGAAGGCCCGGGCCTGGGCGCCGGAGAGCCGTACGCGCAGCATGGGCGGGCCGTTCTCCTCGTCCTGGAGGAGCCGTTCCTCGGCCTCGGCGAGGTCCTCCTCGGAGTCGGCGTCCAGCTCGACGAGCGCCTGGGCCTCGACGATCATCCGCTGCTGTTCGCCGTCCCAGGCGAGCGCCATGGTGCCGACGCGGAACTCCTCCTCGACGGGCACGTCGAGCGGTGCGGTGTCGGCGGCCTCGGTGGAGGCGACGGCCGGGACGGGGGCGTTGCCGCCGGTCCGCCGGACGACCTCGTCCAGCAGTTCGTCCATCCGCTCGGCGAGCGCGGCGACCTGGGTCTTCTCCAGGGAGACGCTGGTGACGCGGGGGCCCTGGGAGGCCTGGAGGAAGAAGGTGCGACGTCCAGGCAGACCGACGGTGCCCGCCACGAAGCGGTCCGGCGGGTCGTAAAGGAACACCTGACGGGGCACGACCGGTCTCCAAGTCTGGGGCGGGGGCAGGGCTGCGCACTGGGTTGGCCCTGCCACCCTACTGCGCCGTCCGATCAGGCCGCGCCCGCGCCGCCCCCCACGACGGCGTTGCCGCCGCCCTCGGCCGCGTTCTCCGCGGGGGGCGCCGCGGCCGGGATGAGGGGGGCGAGGTCGCCGGTGTCGCCCAGGCGCAGCAGGAAGGGGCGGCTGGGGGTGTAGCGGATCGCGGTGACCGAGCAGGGGTCGACGTGGATCCGCTGGAACAGGTCGAGGTGCATGCCGAGGGCGTCGGCGACGACGGACTTGATGACGTCGCCGTGGGAGCACATGAGGAAGACGGCGTCGGCGCCGTGCTCCTCCTCGATCCGCGCGTTCCACTCGCGTACGGCGTCCACGGCCCGGTTCTGCATGGCGCGCATGGACTCGCCGCCGGGGAAGGCGGCGGCCGAGGGATGCTGCTGGACGATCTTCATGAGGGGTTCGTCGGCGAGTTCGGAGAGCTTGCGGCCCGACCAGTCGCCGTAGTGGCATTCGCCGATGCGCTCGTCTGTGTGCAGGGGCAGGCCGGGGCGGGCGTCCAGCAGGGGGGCCAGGGTCTCCCGGCAGCGCTGGAGCGGGCTGCACACGGCGGCGGCGAGGGGCACCCCGTCGAGCCGTCCGGGCAGCGCGGCTGCCTGCGCGGCGCCGCGCTCGTCGAGGGAGACCCCCGGGGTCCAGCCGGCGAGCAAGCCTGCGGTGTTGGCGGTGGACCGCCCGTGTCGTACGAGGATCAGCGTGGCCATGGGAGCAGCCTAAGCCGTGCCGCCGACGTGCGGGCGGGGCGCGGTGGGGGAAGAATGCCCCGCGTGATTGTGGACTGCGCGATGTACCGGGACGGCCGGCGCTCCGAGGCCCCGGGGGACCTCTCGGAGGCCCTGGCCCAGGCCCGCTCGGTCGGTGACGCCTTCCTGTGGATCGGCATGTACGAGCCGACGGAGGAGGAGTTCGACCACGTCAGCCATGAGTTCGGGCTGCACAAGCTGGCGGTGGAGGACGCGCTGACCGCGCACCAGCGGCCGAAGCTGGAGGTGTACGACGACTCCCTGTTCGTCGTCCTCAAGCCGGTGATGTACGACGACGACGCGGACCGGGTGACCACGGGCGAGCTGATGCTGTTCATCGGCGACTCGTTCGTGGTGACCGTCCGGCACGGCGAGGGGGCCGCGCTGGCCGCCGTGCGCCGCCGGCTGGAGCACGAGCCGGGGGTGCTGCGGCACGGGCCCACGGCGGTGCTGTACGCGGTCTCCGACGCGGTGGTGGACCACTACATCGAGGTGGCGGCCGAGCTCCAGGCGGACCTGGAGGAGCTGGAGGCGGAGGTCTTCGCCCCGCAGACCGCGGACACCAAGAACACCGCGGCCCGGATCTACGGGTTCAAGCGGCAGGTGCTGGAGTTCCGCCGGGCGACGAGCCCGCTGCTCCAGCCGATGGACCGGCTCGCCTTCGGGAACGTGCCGTTCGTCCACGACCACGCCCGCCCGTTCTTCCGGGACGTCGCCGACCACCTGACGAAGGCGAACGAGTACATCGAGGGCCTGGACCGGCTGCTGTCGGACGCGCTGGCCGCGCACCTGGCGCAGATGGGGGTCCGGCAGAACGACGACATGCGCAAGATCTCCGCCTGGGCGGCCATGGCGGCCGTGCCGACGATGGTGGCGGGGATCTACGGGATGAACTTCGACCACATGCCGGAGCTCCGGGAGTGGTGGGGTTATCCGGCGGTGCTGGTGCTGATGGCCGGCCTGTGCCTGGGCCTGCACCGGATGTTCAAGCGGCGCGGCTGGCTGTGAGCGCCGCCGCGTTCAGGCGGGGCCGGGCGCGGGGACGGGCCGGCCGCCGAGCGGGTCGGTGCGCGCGGGCGGGCGCAGCCGGACCATGCGGTGCCAGCCGCTGAAGCGCTCGTACGCGTACACCCCGCGGATGCCGGCGGCGAGCGCGGCCGCCTTGGGGGCGGGCCAGCGCAGCAGCCGGCCCATGTGGTCCATGACGGCGAGGCTGACGTCCCGGTAGACGGCGATCTCGGCGAGGGCGCTCTCGCGCAGGACGCGGTGGATGGTCCGGCCGTGTCCCCGCCGGGCCAGGCGGAGCAGTTCCTCGTGGCAGTAGGCGAGGTGGTTGTCCTCGTCGCGGCTGATCACCTTGACGGCCCGGCCGACCTCCGGGTGGGTGCCGAAGTGGCGCAGGAGCATCACCATCTGGTCGGCGGCACGCTGTTCGGTGACCCGGCTGTGCGCGAGGTAGACGACGACGTCCTCCTCGCTCAGCGGCTCCTCGCGGCGCAGCTTGTCGTGGGCCAGTCCGATGCCGCGGCGTTCGAGCAGCATCGTGTAGTCGGCCTCGGGCGGGACGGGGACGGCGGGCAGGCCGCGCCTGCTCAGCAGGGCGCGGAAGATCCGGCCGTGCTTGTCCTCGTCGGCGCCGTGCCGGGTGATCTTGGGGGCGAGGTCGCGCATGCCGTCGGGGACGAGGGCGGCGATCCTGGCGTTCTCCCAGCCGCCCTGGGACTCCCCGCTCGCGGCGATGGAGCAGAACAGCTGGAAGGAGTCGTCGTGGTCGACGATCTCCTGGAACAGGCTGCGTGCGGAGAGCATGGGACGAGTCAAAGGCGGATGGGGCGGGCGGGCAACCGCGGGGTCGCGGGACTCGGCCGAATGAACGAAACCTCCGCCCGGACCGCGAGGCGTAACCCCGGGGGCGGCCCGCGCGTTGTTCGCTGTGTCGGCCGTGGCGGGGAAGACCCCCCGAGCCCCCACCACGGCCGCTGACTCCTTTTGGACGCCGCCCTCGCGCCGCTTCGCGGGCTTCGGGCGGTTGCGTCGGACTCCGTCCGACGGGTGCCGGAGCGGGCCCCGTTCGGGGGCCGCGCCAGGCCCGTCCGTCAGGCGAGGCCGGCGAGTTCCATGGCCTCGGTGCCGGCGCGCAGGGCGGTGAGGCGCTCCTCCAGGGTGAACCCGGCCGGGGCGAGCGTGAGGGTGGTGACCCCGGCCTCGGCGTAGGCCCGCATGCCGTCCGCGATGCGCTCGACGGAGCCGAGCAGGGTGGTGGAGTCGATCAGCGAGTGCGGGACGGCGGCGGCCGCGCCGTCCTTGTCGCCGCCCAGGTACTTGGCCTGGATCTCGGCGGCCTCCTTCTCGTACCCCATCCGCTGCGCGAGCTGGTTGTAGAAGTTCTGCTTGGGGCTGCCCATGCCGCCGACGTACAGGGCGGTGTAGGGGCGGAACATGTCCGCGAGGGCGGTCACGTCCTCGCCGACGGCGAGCGGGACGGTCGGGCAGACGTCGAAGCCGTCCATGGTCAGCCCGGCCTTGGCGCGGCCCGCGCGGATGTGGCGCAGGGCCGTCTCCTCCAGGTGCCCGGCGGCCGGGAAGATCAGCAGGGCGCCGTCGGCGATCTCGCCGGTCTGCTCCAGGTTCTTGGGGCCGATGGCGGCGATGTAGAGCGGGATGTGGGGGCGCTCGGGGTGCACGGTCAGCTTGAGCGGCTTGCCGGGGCCGCCGGGCAGCGGCAGGGTCCAGTGCTCGCCCTCGTAGCTGAGGCGCTCGCGGCTCATGGCCTTGCGGACGATCTCCACGTACTCGCGGGTCCGGGCGAGGGGCTTGTCGAACTTGACGCCGTACCAGCCCTCGGAGACCTGGGGGCCGGAGACGCCGAGGCCCAGGCGGAAGCGGCCCTTGGTGAGGGAGTCCAGGGTGGCGGCGGTCATGGCCGTCATCGCGGGCTGGCGGGCGGGGATCTGGAAGATGGCCGAGCCGACGTCGATCCGCTCGGTCTGGGCGGCGACCCAGGCCAGGACGGTCGCCGCGTCGGAGCCGTAGGCCTCCGCCGCCCAGCACACGTCGTAGCCGAGGCGGTCGGCCTCCTGGGCGACGGCGAGGTTGTCGGCGTCCATGCCCGCACCCCAGTAGCCGAGATTGATGCCGAGCCGCATGTGTCGTCCCCTTACGATGTGCCGGTTTACCGTTCAGTAACGTACGTCTGCGCAGGGACTCTAGCGCGCCCGACGGCCGCACGGCAGTGCCCCAGTAGTCTCAGCGGTCATGGAGCAGAGGCATCTCGGCCGCACCGGACTGCGCGTCTCCCGGATCGGCCTCGGCACCCTGACCTGGGGCCGTGACACCGGCGAGGAAGCCGCCGCCGAGCAGTTGAAGACGTTCTGGGAGGCGGGCGGCACGCTGGTCGACACGGCCGACGTGTACGGCGGCGGGGAGTCGGAGTACCTCCTGGGGCGGCTGGTGGGCGGCCTCGTGCCGCGCAGGGACCTGGTCATCGCCACCAAGGCGGGCAGCGTCCCGGACCCGGACCGCCGCTTCAACGGCTCGCGCGGACACCTGCTGGCGGCCCTGGACGACTCCCTGGACCGCCTCGGCACCGACCACGTCGACCTGTGGCAGGTCCACGCCTTCGACCCGGAGACCCCGCTGGAGGAGACCCTCCAGGCGCTGGACCTGGCGGTGACCAGCGGACGGGCCCGCTACGCGGGGGTCTCGAACTTCAGCGGCTGGCAGCTGGCGAAGGCCGCGACCTGGCAGCTGGCGGCCCCCGGCGTACGGACCCGGCTGGCCTCGACGCAGATGGAGTACTCCCTGCTCCAGCGCGGGGTGGAACGGGAGGTCCTCCCGGCGGCCCTGGACCTGGGTGTCGGCCTGCTCCCCTCCTCCCCGCTCGGCCGGGGCGTCCTGACCGCCAAGTACCGCGAGGGCACCCCGGCGGACTCCCGGGGCGCGTCGGCCTCCCTGGCGGCCTTCGTGGAGCCGTACCTGGACGAGGCGGCGGGCCGGATCGTGGACGCGGTGGTCACGGCCGCGCAGGGCCTGGCGGTGACCCCGCTCCAGGTGGCCCTGGCCTGGGTCCGCGACCGGCCCGGGGTCGCGGCCCCCATCGTCGGCGCCCGGACGTCCGCGCAGCTCGCGGCGGCGCTGTCGGTGGAGGCCCTTAGTCTTCCGGAGGAGATCCGCCGGGCGCTGGACGACGTGTCCGCGCCCGTGCACCGCTACCCCGACCAGGACTGGAGCACGCTGTGAGCACGGACCCCGAGACGACCCCCGAGGCCACGCCCCCCGGGACGGATCCGGAGGCCTCCGGCGCACCCGCACCCCAGGAACCGCCGCCCGGGACCGACGCCGGCGACGCCGGAGCCGGCGCCGAGGCCGAGGCCGGCGCGGCGCCGGAGGCGGGGGCCGGGGACGCCGAGGAAGGGGTGACGGCCGGGGTCAGTGAGGCGCAGGCCGAGTTGGCCGCGCAGCGGGTTGAGCGGGAGCGGATCGCGCGGCGCAAGGCCGAGCGGGAGCACCCCGTCGACGCGGGCGGCAAGCTCAGCGGCCGGGCCGCCGACCTGCTGGCCGCCGTCCGGGCCGTGGAGAGCGGGGCCAAGGCGCCCGCCCTCACCTTCGACGAGGCCCCGCCCGCCCCCCGCCGGGCGGCCCCCGCTCCCCCGCAGCCGCGCCCGCAGGCCCCCGCCCCCGCCCGGACCGTCGGCGACGTCGGCGCCGTCCGGGCCGTGCTGGGGCGCGGCGGGGCCCCGGAGGCCCTGGCCGGGCCGGCCGCCGAGGCCCTCGGGGCGGGCGCGGCCGAGCTGCTGGCCGAGGACCCCTGGCGGCTGCTGGCCGTCCCCGGGGTGCGCCCGACGCAGGCGGACGGCTTCGCCCAGGCCCTGCTGGGCCCTGCGGCGGGCCCCGCCGACGAGCGCCGGGGCGCCGCCCTGCTGGCCTGGCTGCTGGCCCAGGCCGCCGAGCGCGGGCACACCGCGCTGGAGGCCCCCGTGCTGGAGAAGGCCCTGGCCCAGTACGGGGTGCCGGCCCCCGCCGAAGCCCTGGAGGCGGCGATCGGCGACGGCACGGTGCTGGTGTTCCACGAGCCGCTGGGCGAGCCCGCCGCCGAGGACGAGGAGCCGCCCGTACGCGTCCTCGTGGGCCTGGAGGAACACGCCCTGGCGGAGGAGAGCCTGGCCGACGGTCTGGCCCGGCTGGCGGCCACCTTCACCGGCCCCGCCGACTGGTCCGCGGCGGCCGCCGGCCCCGGCGCCGACCTGGTCCGGGCCGTGGCGGGCGCCGGGCTGGTCACCCACACCGGCGGTGAGGCGGCCCGCGCCGAGGCCCTGGCCCTGCTGACGGCCGCACGCGGGCTGGGCCTGCGCACCGCCCTGGCCGCGCACGCCCCCGCGCCGGGGGCCGTCACCGTGGCGGAGCTGCTCTCGGGGGCGCGGGGGCCCGGCCGGGACGCCGACGGCCGCTTCGAGGTGGACCTGCTCGTCGTCCTGGACGCCCCGCAGCTGGACGTGGAGACGGCCGCGGCCCTGGTGGAGTCGGTGCCGGACGGGGCCCGGCTGGTGCTCTCCGGGGACCCCGGGGTGCTCGGCTCGGCCGGGCCCGGGCGGGTGTTCGCCGACGTCCTGGCGGCCCGGGCCTTCCCCCACGTGAGCTCCCGGACCCCGGACCCGGGCCCGATCGGCGAGCTGGTCTCGGGGATCGGGATCGGGGAGCTGAACCAGGTCGACGCCCCCGGCAAGGAGGTCGTCATCGTCCCGGTGCGCGACGCCGGCGAGGCCGTGCACCGCACCGTGCAGCTGGTGGCCGACTCGGTGCCGCGCGCCTTCGGCATCCCGGCGGAGGCCGTGCAGGTCATCACCCCCGGCCACGGCGGTGCGGCGGGGACCCGCGCGCTGAACGCCGCCCTCAAGGCGCGGCTGAACCCCGGCCCCGGCCGCTTCGGCGGTTTCGACCCCGGCGACCGGGTGGTCCACGTACCCGCGCCGGGCCGCGCGCTGCCGGCCCGGGTGGTGTCGGCCGACGCCGAGGGGCTGCACCTGGAGGCGGCCGGCGCGCGGATCGTCGTACCGCAGGACCGGGTGGAGTCGCGGGTGCGGCACGGCTGGGCGGTGACGGCGCACCAGGCCGCCGGCGCGCGCTGGCCGGCCGTGGTCGTCGTCCTGCCCGGGGACGCGGCGCAGGCGCTGTCCCGGGACTGGGTGTACACGGCGTTCGGGCGGGCCGAGCGGCACCTGTCCGTGGTGCACGGCGTCGACCAGGCCCTGGCCCACGCGGTGGCCCAGGTCCCGCCGAAGCCCCGTACGACCCGCCTCACGGGCCTGCTGCGGGCCCTGACGGCCGCGCAGCGGGAGCAGGCGTAGCGGTCCGGTGAGCGCCGTGCCGCCCGCGCCCCGACGGGCGGGGGCGGCACGGCGCCCGCTCAGGCCGGGGCCAGGCCGGAGGAGGCGGCGCTCTCGTCGGCCTCGTCGGCCTCGTCGTCCTCGAAGTACTCCGCGTCCTCGTCGAAGACGGAGCTCACGTCGAAGCGGTGCAGGACGTCCTGCGGATCGGTCTGCCCGAAGGGCGCGCCCAGCCAGTCCCCCGGCTCCGCGACCTCCTCCAGGGCGGCGATCCAGAGGGTGGAGTCGCCCTCCTCCAGGCCGAACTCCTTGGAGCGGGCGGCGATCTCGTCGGCCTCGTACTCCCCGAAGAGCACCCCGAGCGCACCGCCGGTCCCGCCGTCGTCGATGAGTTCGGCGTCGCGGTCGTGCGCGGCGACGCGCTCGGCCTGGGCGATCAGCCGGGCCGGTTCGACGACGGCGTAGTCGCGGCGGATGAGCACGCTGAAGGCGGCGGGCTCGGCGGGGCCGGTGTAGCGGGCCCCGGTCTCGGGTGTGGGGATCTCGAAGGGGGTGACCTCGTCGTAGCGGTCGTAGAGGAGTTCGTCGTACTCCTCGGCGGCGGCGGCGAGTTCGTTGAAGGCGGCGTAGACGGCCGGGTCCTCGTCCCCGATCCTGCTCTCGACCGCGGCGAGGTGACGGTCGAGAGCGGCCTTGACCGCCTCGGCGGCGGCGCGTACCTCGGCAACAGTGGGCAGAGCGGCATCAGACATAGTGCAGACGCTATCCGTAGCGGGCCGGTGCCCGCACAATAGATGCGATGCCGGAATACGAATTCGTCGACGTGTACGTGCCCCGCGGGACCCCCCGCAAGGAGGCGACCCGCCTGCTGACCGACCATGCGGAATACGGGCATTGGGAGCTCGACCGCCTGACCCTGTACCGGGACGGCAGCCGCCGCGCGCGGCTGCGCCGCCGGATCATCCGCCAGGTCAGAGCGACCTGGTGACCTTCGAGCCGTGACCGCGCCCCGCCGGGCGCGGACGCGGCGACGCGGGCCCCGGAGGCCGGGGCCCGCGTCGTGAGCGTCCGTCAGGCGGAGTTGCGGGCCCGGCGGTAGAGCACGGCTCCGGCCAGCAGCAGGCCGCCCGCGAGCGGGAGGCCGGCCGTCATGGCGTCACCGGCTCCGGTGGCGGCGAGCGCCGCGCCCGGCGCCGGGGCGGTGTGGCCCACCGGGGTGGTGCCACCGCCGGTGCCGGGGCCGGTGGAGGTGCCCGGCGCGCCGGGCGTGCCCGTGCCGGGGGTACCCGGGGTGCCGGTGCCCGGGTGGCCCGGAGTGCCCGTGCCCGGGGTGCCCGGGGTCTGGCCGCCCGGGGTGCCGGGGTTCTGGTGCCCGCCGCCCGGGGTGCCCGTACCGGGGTTGCCCGGCGTCTGGCCGCCCGGCGTACCGGGGTTGCCACCCGGCGTGTGCCCGCCCGGGGTACCCGGGTTGCCCGGGTGTTCGCCGCCGGGGTGGCCGGGGTGGCCCGGCTCGTCCTCGTCGCAGTCCTCGTCGCCGTCGTCCGGGTTGCCGGGGTTGCCGGGCTGACCCGGGTTGCCGGGGTGGCCCGGGTGCTCGGGCCCGTGCGACCCGTTGGCGCAGCGGTTCCCGAAGGCCGGGTTGAGGCCCCCCACCACCGTCACGGTGTTGCCGCAGGCGTTCACCGGTACGTCCACCGGCGCCTGCACGTTGTTCCCGGACAGGACGCCCGGCGAGTTCGCGGCGTGCCCGGAGGCGCCGGAGTCCGCCTGCGCGTAACCGCCGCCGAGCGCGAGGACACCTCCCGCCGCCGCCATCGTGATCAGCGTCTTCCTCGTGACCTGGACAGGTCGTCGCATCTGTACTCGTCCCCTGGTGTGTGCGTTCGCGCGGCGCACAGGCTCTACGGGCTCCCCCGCCTGCCACGCCGACATGATCTGGTCCGGGCCGTAAAGCCCGGCGGCCCCGGAGCGCTGGATTGCGCTCCGGGGCCAGAACTTCAGAAGCGTCAGGCGTTGACGCAGGTGTTGCCGAAGGCCGGGTTCAGCAGGGCGATGATGTTCACGGTGTTGCCGCAGACGTTGACCGGCACGTGAACCGGAACCTGGACGACGTTGCCGGACGCGACACCGGGGGAGCCGATGGCCGCACCCTGGGCGCCCGCGTCGGCGACGGCGAGACCGGCGCCCGCGAGAACCAGACCACCGGTGGCAGCCGCAGCGGCGACAACCTTCTTGAGCATTGTTCCTCCTAGTAGGCAATGCGGTCCCAGCCGCGGACCGCACCACCTGTAACGAGGAGGGATCACCGGGGCTACGAGCGTATGAGCGCATTCACTCTTCCCAGTGGAATGCGCACACCTTCCCGAATCCCGGGCCGTTAGGCGTGGTCGATGAAACGGTCGAGCACCCGTACGCCGAACTTCAGGCCCTCGACCGGAACCCGCTCGTCCACGCCGTGGAACATGCCCGCGAAGTCCAGCTCCGGCGGCAGCTGGAGCGGCGCGAAGCCGAAGCAGCGGATGCCGAGGTCGTCGAAGGACTTGGCGTCCGTGCCGCCGGAGAGCATGTACGGGACGGCGCGCGCGATCGGGTCCTCGGCGCGGAGGGCGCCCTGCATGGCGTCGACGAGCTTCCCGTCGAAGTCCGTCTCCAGGGCCTTGTCCGCGTGCACGTCCTCCCGCTTCACGCGCGGGCCGAGGATCCGGTCGAGGTCCGCGAAGAACTCCTCCTCGTAGCCCGGCAGGAAGCGGCCGTCCACGTGCGCCGTGGCCTGGCCGGGGATCACGTTGACCTTGTAGCCGGCGCCGAGCATCGTCGGCGCGGCCGAGTTGCGCAGCGTCGCGCCGACCATCTTAGCGATCCCGCCGAGCTTGGCGAGGGTGGCGTCCATGTCGTCGGGGTCGAGCGGGGTTCCGAGCGCGTCCGAGAGTTCGTCGAGGAAGTGCCGGACGGTCTTCGTGACGCGGACCGGCCAGGTGTGGCGGCCGAGGCGGCCGACGGCCTCGCACAGCTCGGTGATCGCGTTGTCGTTGTTGGTCATGGAGCCGTGGCCCGCGGTGCCCTCCACCGTGAGCCGCATCCAGTGCATGCCCTTCTGGGCGGTCTCCACCAGGTAGAGGCGGAGGTTCTCGTTCACGGTGAAGGAGAACCCGCCGACCTCGCCGATGGCCTCGGTGACGCCCTCGAAGAGCCCGGGGTGCTTGTCCACGAGGTGGCGGGCGCCGTACGTGCCGCCCGCCTCCTCGTCCGCGAGGAAGGCCAGCACGATGTCGCGCGGGGGCTTGCGCCCGCTGCGCATGCGGTCGCGCACGACGGCCAGCGTCATCGCGTCCATGTCCTTCATGTCGACCGCGCCGCGGCCCCAGACGCAGCCGTCGGCGATCTCCCCCGAGAAGGGGTCGTACGTCCAGTCGGCGGCGTTGGCGGGGACCACGTCGGTGTGCCCGTGGATGAGCAGCGCCGGCCGTGAGGGGTCCTCGCCCTCGATCCGGGCCACGGTCGAGGCGCGGCCCTTGTGCGATTCGAAGATCTGCGGTTCCAGTCCGACCTCGGCGAGCTTCTCCGCGACCCATTCGGCCGCCTTGCGCTCGCCGGGGCCCGAGTGGTCCCCGTAGTTGCTGGTGTCGATCCGGATGAGGTCCCGGCAGAGGTCGACGACCTCGTCCTGGCCCGAGACGGTCTTGCCCGCGCCCGCTGCGCTCACGCTGCTTCCTCCCATTGATCACGTACCGGCTGTCTCCCCATCCTCGCGCCCGGAGCCGCTCTCCCCAAGGGCGGTTTACCGGCCGGAGGGGGTGTGATCGAGGACCCCGGACTGTTTGGTAATCTTTTCCACGTCGGAACGGCCGCGAGGCCGGATCGCACACACCCGGTCCGGGTGGCGGAATGGCAGACGCGCTAGCTTGAGGTGCTAGTGCCCTTTATCGGGCGTGGGGGTTCAAGTCCCCCCTCGGACACATGGTGAGAAGGACCCCGCTTCGGCGGGGTCCTTCTTCGTTCCGGCGCAAGGGTTTCCGGTGGCCGGAAGCCGCCGGCCGGGGGTGGCGCGGGTGCCCCCGGAATGTTTGGTAATGTTTCACCTGTCGCCACGGCCGCCGAGGCCGGAACGACACACACCCCGTCCGGGTGGCGGAATGGCAGACGCGCTAGCTTGAGGTGCTAGTGCCCTTTATCGGGCGTGGGGGTTCAAGTCCCCCCTCGGACACACAGTGAGAAGGACCCCGCTTCGGCGGGGTCCTTCTTCGTTTCCCGGGTGCGGCCGTACGCGCCCGCGGACGCGCCCGCGTACAGGCCCGCGTACGGGCCCCGGATACGGCGAGGGCCCCCGGGCGGGCCGGAGCCCGTCCCGGGGGCCCCTGGGGCCCGTGGGGGTCGTCAGTCGCGCGAGGCGGCGAGCTCGCTCACCCGGCGGCGGACCAGGAACCAGCCGCCGACCAGGGCCGCGGCGATGCCCGGGAGGATCATCACCGTGGTGCGGCCGACGCCGCCGTCGCACCACATCAGCACCAGGACGGTCACCAGGAAGACCAGGGTGACGATCTGCGTGTACGGCGCCCAGGGCAGCTTGTACCCGGGGCGCTCGACCAGGCCCTGCTGCGCACGGCGCCAGAAGAACAGCGAACAGATCATGACCATGGCCCAGGTGCCGAGGATGCCGATGGAGGCCAGGTTGAGGACGAGCTCGAAGGCCTCGCCCGGCATCCAGTAGTTCAGGCCGACGCCGGCGACGCCGAAGGCGGCGGTGAACAGGACGCCGCCGTAGGGGACCTTGCCCTTGTTCATGACGCCGGTGAACTTCGGCGCGGAGCCGGACAGGGCCATCGAGCGCAGGATCCGGCCGGTGGAGTAGAGGCCCGAGTTCAGGCTGGACAGGGCGGCCGTCAGGACGACCAGGTTCATGATGCCGGCGGCGCCGGGCACGCCCAGCTTGTCGAAGACCGTGACGAAGGGGCTCTGGTCGGCCGAGTACTGCGTGTACGGGAGCAGCAGCGCGAGCAGGACGACGGAGCCGACGTAGAAGAGGCCCACGCGCCACATGATCGAGTTGATCGCCTTCGGCATGATCTTCTCGGGGTTCTCGGTCTCACCGGCGGCGACGCCGCAGAGCTCGACGGAGGCGTACGCGAAGACCACGCCCTGGATGACCAGGAGCATCGGGAGCACGCCGGACGGGAAGATGCCGCCGTGGTCGGTGATGTTGGCCAGGCCCGGGGTGTTGCCGCCGATGTCGTGGCTGGTGGCGACCAGGTAGATGCCGACGATCAGGAAGATCGCCAGGGCGGCGACCTTGACCAGGGAGAACCAGAACTCCATCTCGCCGAAGTACTTCACCGAGATCAGGTTCGCGGTGAGGACCACGGCCAGGGCGATGAAGGCGAGCACCCACTGGGGGATGTCGGTGAACATCGACCAGAAGTGCGCGTAGGTCGCGGCGGCCGTGATGTCCGCCACAGTGGTGGTGGACCAGTTGAGGAAGTAGAGCCAGCCGGCCGTGTAGGCGCCCTTCTCCCCCATGAACTCGCGCGCGTACGAGACGAAGGCGCCGGAGGAGGGGCGGTAGAGGACGAGCTCGCCGAGGGCCCGGACGACGAAGAAGGCGAAGACGCCGCACACCGCGTACGCGATGGCGAGGGAGGGGCCGGCACCGGCGAGGCGGCCGCCGGCTCCGAGGAACAGGCCGGTGCCTATCGCCCCGCCGATCGCGATCATGTTGATGTGGCGGGACTTGAGGTCCTTGCTGTAGCCCTCGTCACCGGCGTCGACATGGCGGGAGGACGCCTCGGCGGATGCCTCGGTCAAGGTGCGGTCACTCATATACGACTTCGCCTTCGTGGGTCGGACAGGCAGGTCCGAAGCCGCGCCGCGGGGGAGCTGGGTGGTTTCCCCCGTATCGCGGTTCCGGTGATTTTGTCGCCATAGGAGACCACGTGCCTCCGCAACCCGCCAAAATCAGCCACTCACGCGCAGGCCCCCGGCGTCCGTGGAAACGGTCGCCGGGGGCCTGCGGGGGCACGGATACGGGGCTCGGGGCCCTCAGGCGCCCGGCCCGGACCCGGCGGCCTGGTCGAGGCGGAAGGCCTCGTTGCCCAGGCCGATCCGGGCGTGCGTCTCGGGCCGGCGGGACTTGAGCACCAGCCCGTGGACGAGTCCGGCCAGTGCGGCCGCGCCGATGATCGCGGGCAGCACCCAGCTGAGCGCGGAGCCCTTCTCGGCGGCGACCAGGACGGCGAAGTCCTTGACGGTGTAGACGGCGATGACGACGAGGGCCACGCCGGCGAGGCCCGCCGCGACGAGCCGCCGCACCTGGGCCCCGGCCGCGCCCCGGCGGACGAAGAAGGCGATGACGGCGAAGGAGGACGCGGCCATCAGGACGGTCACGCCGAGGGCGCCGACGCTGCCCATCCAGGTGAACAGGTGCAGGACGGGGGCGGTCGGGTCCCCGGCCGGGGAGCCGTCGGTGAGCGCGAAGGCGAGGACGACGATGGCCGCCACCACGGTCTGGAGCAGGGAGCCGGTGGCGGGGGCGCCGGTGCCCGGGTTGGTGCGGCCGAAGCGGGCGGGGAGCAGGCCCTCGCGGCCCATGGCGAAGGCGTAGCGGGCGACGACGTTGTGGAAGCTGAGCATGGCCGCGAACATGCCGGTGACGAAGAGCACGTGCAGGACGTCGGTGAAGCCGGCGCCGAGGCGGCTCCGCGTGAGGTCGAAGAGCAGGGCGGGGCCGGCTTCGGCGGCCGCCCTGGTGATGTGCGCGGGCCCGGTGGCCACGCTGAGCGCCCAGGCGCTGAGGGCGAAGAAGAGCGCGACGAAGCCGACGGCGAGGAACATCACGCGGGAGACGACGATGTGCGGCTTGCTCGTCTCCTCGGCGTAGACCGGGGACTGCTCGAAGCCGACGAAGGCCGCGATGCAGAAGCACAGGGCGGTGCCGAGGCCCGCCCCGCCGAGGCCGGCGGGGTCGAAGGCGTCCAGGGAGAGGCCCTGGGGGCCGGGCTTGCCGAGGGCGGCGAGGTCGAAGACGACGACGAGGGCGCATTCGACGAGCAGGAGGACGCCGAGCACCTTGGCGTTCAGGTCGATCTTCAGCCAGCCGAGGGCGCCGGTGGCGGCGACCGCGAGCAGGGCGGGGATCCACCAGGCGATCTCGGTGTGGAGGTAGGTGGAGAACAGGCCGGAGATCTCGAAGCCGAGGATGCCGTACACGCCGACCTGCATGGCGCTGTAGGCGACGAGGGCCACCAGGGAGGCGCAGGCTCCTGCGGTGGGGCCGAGGCCGCGGGCTATGTAGGCGTAGAAGGCGCCGGCGTTGTGGACGTGGCGGCTCATCTCGGCGTAGCCGATGCCGAAGAGGGCGAGGACGACGCCGAGGATCACGAAGAGCAGCGGCTGGCCGACGATGCCCATGACCCCGAAGATCGTGGGCATGACGCCGGCGACGACCATCAGCGGCGCGCTGGCGGCGAGTACGGAGAGCAGCAGGCCGGCGGTGCCGAGGCGGCCGGCGCGCAGGGCGCGGTCCTGGCCCTTGTAGGTGCGGATCTCGGCCTGGGGGGCGGCGGCCGGCACGGTGGATCTGCCCGTCGGCATGGCAGGGTCCTTTCGGGGGCGGGGGTCGGGGGCGGGGGGTCAGGGGGTCAGGCAGTGCCGAGCGCGGCGCTGCGCGCGGCGAGGAAGGCCTTGGCGGGGTCGCGGTCCGGGTAGGACCAGGGGGCGCGGGTGGCGTGGGTGCCGATGCGGTGGAAGAGGGCGGCGGCCTCGGCGGGGCGCCCCTCGCAGAGCTTGGCGTGGGCGAGGAAGTTGAGGTCGACCCGGTTGCGGGGGTGGTCCTCGTGCTCCCACTCCAGCCACCAGTCGAAGGCGTGGCGCAGTACCTGGCGGGCGCGGCGGCCGGTCCAGTGCTGGGCGGCGTCCTCGGGTGCGGTGCGGCCCTGGGCGGCGGCGAGGACGCGGTAGCGCTCGGCGTGGGCGATGACGGGGAGCACGGCGAGCGGGGAGTCGGCCGGGGACTCCTCGGCGGCCCAGGCGGCGAAGTCGTAGACCTCGTGGAGCGGGTCGCGGCCGGCGGCGGGGTCGCGCTCGGCGAGCCGGGCGACCATGAGGTGGTGGGCGTGGTGGTGCTCGCGGTGGCGGGCCCGGACCTGGTCGAAGTGGCGGCTGAACTCCTCGTCCGGTCCGAAGGCGCGGGAGAGCATCAGCAGGCCCAGCCAGGGGGTGGGGTCGGCCGGGAGCAGGGCGGCGGCCCGGCGGCAGGCCTCGTCGGCGGCCTGCGGGGTGCCCTTGCCGCGCAGGGCGGCGTGGACGGCGGAGCAGGCGAGGAGGGTGGCGGCGTCGGCGCTGTCGGGCTCGGCGAGGAGCCATTCGCGGGCCCAGGCGGTGGCGGAGGGGGTCTCGGCGAGGACGGTGACGCGGTGGCCCCGGCGGTCCCAGTCGTCGCCGGTGGCCACCAGCAGGCTGCGGGCCCTGGCCCAGCGGCCCTGGGTGAACTGGCCGCGTACGGCGACGAGTTCGGTGTCACAGAGGGCCGGGTCGAAGAGCTGGGCGTTCCGCTTGCGGGTGCGGCCGAGGGGCGGCGGGGACATCCGCGGGTTCCCTCCAGAGCGCGGGTGCGGGCGGTGCCGGTGGTGGTGGTACGCGGGGTGGGGCGCGCGCGCCCGGGGCGCGGCGGCTCGATCGGCCGGTGGTCAGTCCGGATGATCACGCACAGCAAACCGGTACGCACAGCTCCGCGTCAAGGTCCGGGCACAGGGAGTGGCTGGAATCAACTGGTGCGCGAAGGGGGTCAGTTGGGGCGGATGACGCGGTCCGGGTGGTCAGGACACCGCGGCCGCCGCCGCGCGGCCCGCCGCTCGGCCCGAGAAGAGGCAGCCGCCCAGGAACGTGCCCTCCAGGGCTCGGTAGCCGTGGACGCCGCCGCCGCCGAAGCCCGCCGCCTCCCCGGCCGCGTACACGCCCGGCAGGGGTTCGCCCGAGGGGGTCAGGACGCGGGAGGACAGGTCGGTCTCCAGGCCGCCGAGGGACTTGCGGGTCAGGATCGAGAGGCGGACCGCGATCAGCGGGCCGGCGCCGGGGTCGAGGATCCGGTGCGGCGCGGCGGTGCGGATCAGCCGGTCGCCGAGGTACTTGCGCGCCCCGTGGATGGCCGTGACCTGGAGGTCCTTGGTGAAGGGGTTGACGACCTCCCGGTCGCGGGCGGTGATCTCCCGGCGCACGGTGGCCTCGTCGAGCAGGCCCTCGCCGGTGAGCTCGTTCATCCGGCGGACCATCGCGGACAGGTCCCGCTCGACGATGAAGTCGGCGCCCCGGTCCATGAAGGCCTTGACCGGCGCCGGTACGGCCTGCCGGGCGCGGACCAGCACCTCGCGGACCGAGCGGCCCGTCAGGTCGGGGTTCTGCTCGGAGCCGGAGAGGCCGAACTCCTTGCCGATGATGCGCTGGTTGAGCACGAACCAGGTGTGGTCGTGGCCGGTGCGCATGATGTGGTCGAGGGTGCCGAGGGTGTCGAAGCCGGGGAAGAGCGGGACGGGCAGCCGCCGGCCGGTGGCGTCCAGCCACAGGGAGGACGGGCCGGGCAGGATGCGGATGCCGTGCCGGGCCCAGATCGGGTCCCAGTTCTCGATGCCCTCGGTGTAGTGCCACATCCGGTCCTTGTTGATGTGGCTGGCGCCGGCCTTCTCCGTGATCCCGAGCATCAGGCCGTCCACGTGCGCCGGGACCCCCGAGAGCATCCGGGCGGGCGGGGTGCCCAGGCGGGCGGGCCACTGGGCGCGCACCAGGTCGTGGTTGCCGCCGATGCCCCCGCTGGTGACGATCACCGCCTGGGCCCGCAGGCTGAAGGTGCCGGTGCTCTCGCGGCCGCTGGCGGCGCCCCGTACGGCGTCCGAGGGTGCCAGGACCTCGCCGGTGACGGTGTCGACGGCCCCGGCGGTCGAGGCCAGGCCGGTGACCCGGTGGCGGAAGCGCAGGCTGACCAGGCCGCGGGCCGCCCCGGCGCGCACCCGCCGCTCGAAGGGTTCCACGAGGCCGGGGCCGGTGCCCCAGGTGATGTGGAAGCGGGGGACGGAGTTGCCGTGCCCGTTGGCGTCGTAGCCGCCGCGCTCGGCCCAGCCGACGACGGGGAAGAAGCGCACGCCTTGGGCGTGCAGCCAGGGCCGCTTCTCGCCGGCCGCGAAGTCCACGTAGGCCTCGGCCCAGCGGCGGGGCCAGGCGTCCTCGTCACGGTCGAAGCCGGCGGTGCCCAGCCAGTCCTGGAGGGCGAGGGCACGGCTGTCCCTGATCCGCATCCGGCGCTGCTCGGGCGAGTCGACGAAGAAGAGCCCGCCGAAGGACCAGTGCGCCTGCCCGCCGATCGACTGCTCGGGCTCCTGGTCGAGGAGGATCACCTTGCGTCCCGCGTCGACGAGCTCGGCGGTGGCCACGAGGCCCGCGAGGCCCGCTCCGATCACGATCACGTCAGCGTCGTAGCTCATGCGTCTGCCCGTCCTCCGGTCGGTGGTGGGGCAGATCCTTTGCTACGGAGCGGTAACCCGTCAACCGCGGTGATTGGATGGGATCCGTGAGCGCAGCGGATGAGGTTCTGGACGTGGTGGACCGCGACGACCGGGTCACCGGGCAGGCCCCGCGGGGCGAGGTGTACGCCCGGGGGCTGCTCCACCGGTGTGTGTTCGTGCAGGTCAGGGATGAGCTCGGGCGGGTCTTCGTGCACCGCAGGACCGGGTCGAAGCTGGTGTTCCCCTCGCACTACGACATGTTCGTGGGCGGGGTGCTCGGCGCCGGGGAGGACTACCCGGGGGCCGCGCTGCGGGAGGCGGAGGAGGAGCTCGGGGTGAGCGGGCTGGAGCAGCCGGCGCCGCTGTTCAAGTTCCTCTACGAGGGTCCGGGCGGTTCGTGGTGGTCGTACGTGCACGAGGTGCGGTGCGCGCTGCCGGTGGCCCCGCAGGAGTCGGAGGTGGACTGGCACGCCTGGCTGGCGCCCGGGGAGCTGGAGCGGCGGGTGGCCGACGGGACGTGGCCGTGGGTGCCGGACGGGCTGGAGGCGTACCGGCGGCTGCGTGCCTTCCGGGAGGGCGGGGACCGGCCGGCCGCGCCCCGCGTGTGAAGGGGACGTAAATTGGACAGGTGATCGACTTCGTCAAGGACGTGCGCCTCTGGTTCGCACCGCGGCGGCTGCGCGGCGAGGGCGAGACCCCGGACTACCGCTTCTCCCTGGCCAACGAGCGGACCTTCCTGGCCTGGATACGGACCGCACTGGCGCTGGTGGGCGGCGGGTTCGCGGTGGACCAGTTCCTGCCGGACCTGCGCTGGGGGGTGCGGGTCGGGATGGCGCTCGCCCTGCTGGCGGTGGGGGCGGCCTGCGCGCTGCGGGCCGTGCACCACTGGGTCCGGTGCGAGCGGGCGATGCGGCGGGGCGAGGACCTTCCGCTGTCGCCGTTCCCGGTGCTGCTGAGCCTGGGGGTCGGGCTGGTCGCGGTGGCGATGGTGGTGGTCGTGCTGATGGGCTGGACGGCCCGGCCGTGACCCGGCCCGGCACTGCGGCGCGGGACGCCGGGCTCCAGCCCGAGCGGACCCGGCTGGCGTGGCGGCGCACGACCCTGGCCTGCTCGGTCACCGCGGTGCTGGCGCTGCGACAGGCCCTGCACGGGTCCGGGTCGCCGGTGGAGGTCACCGGGGCGGCCGTGATCGCGCTGGTCTGGACGGCGTTCCTGTGGGTGGCGCACCGGCGGATCCGGCAGCTGGCCGCCGCCCGGCCGGCGGGGCTGGCGCCCGGGGCGGCGGTGGGGGCGGCGGCGTGCGCGGTGGCGCTGGCGGTGTTCGCGACGGCCGTCATCGTCTGACCGCCCGGCCCGGCCCCGCCCTCCCCCGGCCCCGGACCGGCTGACAGGATGCTGACCGCCTGTCACAGCGACCCGGGGAGAGCGCCCATGACCGTCGAGAAGCCGTACGTCGTCCAGCCCGCGGCCGGGGTGTACGCCTACGTCCAGCCGGACGGGGGCTGGTGCCTGAACAACGCCGGCTGGGTCAGCGACGGCGGGCGGACCCTGCTGGTCGACACCGCCGCCACCGAGCGGCGGGCACTGGCCCTGCGCGAGGCGGTGCTGGGGCAGGGTTCGCCGCTGCCCCGGACCGTGGTCAACACCCACCACCACGGCGACCACACCTACGGGAACGCCGCCTTCGCGCCGGCCGTCATCGTGGGCCACGAGAACGCGCGGGCCGAGCAGCTCGCCGCCGGGCACCAGCTGGAGCTGATCTGGCCCGCCACCGACTTCGGCGCGATAGAGATCACCGCCCCCGACCTCACCTACGGCGACCGGCTGACGCTGTACGTCGGGGACACCGAGGTGCGCGTCCTGCACCCCGGCGTGGCGCACACCACCGGCGACTCGGTGGTGTGGCTGCCCGCGCGGCGGGTGGTGTTCACCGGGGACCTGGTCTTCGCCGGGGGCACCCCGTTCCTGGCGATGGGCTCGCTGGCCGGTTCGCTGCGGGCGCTGGAGCTGCTGCGCTCGCTGGACGCGGAGACCGTAGTACCGGGCCACGGACCGCTGACGGACCCGTCGGCGTACGAGTCCACCGAGCGCTACCTGCGGTACGTGGCGGAGCTGGCGCGGGAGGGCCGCGGCGAGGGGCTGACCCCGCTGGAGACCGCGCGCCGGGCGGACCTCGGGGAGTTCGCGGCCTGGCGGGAGAGCGAGCGGCTGGTGGCGAACCTGCACCGGGCGTACGCGGAGCTGGCCGGGGAGCCGGAGGGGGCGCCCCTGGACATCATGGCCGTGCTGCGGGACATGACGGTGATGAACGGCGGCACGCCGATCCTCTGCCACGCGTGAGGGGCCGGGGCGGCGGGCCGGAGGGGCTTCTTTCGGCCCGCCCTATGGACGGCATACCGACTGGTCGGCATGATGGCTCGGGACACCCGTCGTCCACCCGACTTCGTACGGAGGCGCGCACATGAGCCCAGCCGACCCCCGAGGCCTCGATCTGGAGCGGCTGCGCGGCCACCTCGACGCCGCGCTCCCCGGTCTCGTGGCCGGGCCGCTGACCGGCCGGCTGATCGAGGGGGGCCGGTCCAACCTCACGTACGCGGTCACCGACGGCTCCGCCCGGTGGGTGGTGCGCCGCCCGCCGCTCGGCCACGTACTGGCCACCGCGCACGACATGCGGCGCGAGCACCGGGTGATCGCCGCCCTGCACGGGACGGCCGTCCCGGTGCCCGGGCCACTGCTGCTGTGCGAGGACGAGGAGGTGCTGGGGGCGCCGTTCTACGTCATGGAGTACGTGGACGGGGTGCCGTTCCGGACGGCCGGACAGCTCGCGGAGATCGGCCCGGAGCGCACCCGCCGGGCGGTGCTCGGCCTGGTGGACACCCTCGTCGACCTGCACGCGGTGGACCCGGAGGCGGTCGGCCTCGGGGACTTCGGCCGGCCCGAGGGCTTCCTGGACCGGCAGCTGCGCCGCTGGGGCAAGCAGCTCGACGCCTCGCGCGGCCGGGAGCTCGCCGGGATCGACGAACTGCACGGGGCGCTGGGCCGGGCCCTGCCCGCCTCCCCCGCCCCGACCGTGGTGCACGGGGACTTCCGGCTGGACAACGTGCTGATCGGCGGGCCGGACGACACCATCCGGGCGGTGCTGGACTGGGAGATGTCCACCCTGGGCGATCCGCTGACGGACCTCGGGCTGCTGGTGATGTACAGCTCGGACCTGGGCCTGGAGGACTCCCCCGTCAGCACGACGAGCCGGGCCCCCGGCCATCCGGCGCCCGCCGAACTGGTCGAGCGGTACGCCGCCCGCTCGGGGCGGGACACCGGGGCGATCGCCTGGTACACGGCCTTCGCCTGGTTCAAGCTCGCGGTGATCCTGGAGGGCATCCACTACCGGTACACGCTCGGCCAGACGGTCGGCGCCGGCTTCGACCGGATCGGCGAGCTGGTCCCGGTCTTCATCGCGCACGGTCTGACCACCCTCCACGAAGGCTGAGGAGCCGAACCGCATGGACTTCGCATTCGACACCCGGACCGAGGAACTCCGCGGACGCCTGCTCGCGTTCATGGAGGAGTACGTCTACCCGGCGGAAGCCGTCGCCGCCGGGCAGCGCGCGCGGCTGGCCTCGCCCTGGGACACCCCGGCCGTCTTCGGTGAGCTGAAGGCCGAGGCGCGCCGCCGGGGGCTGTGGAACCTGTTCCTGCCGGACGCGGAATACGGCGCCGGGCTGACCAACCTCCAGTACGCCCCGCTCGCGGAGATCACCGGCCGCAGCCCGCACCTGGCGCCGATGGCCACCAACTGCGCCGCCCCGGACACCGGGAACATGGAGCTACTCGCCCAGTTCGGCGACGAGCGGCAGAAGAAGCAGTGGCTGGAGCCCCTGCTGGCCGGGGAGATCCGCTCCGCCTTCGCGATGACCGAGCCCGAGGTGGCCTCCTCGGACGCCACGAACATCGAGACCCGGATCGAGCGGGACGGCGACGCGTACGTGGTCACCGGGCGCAAGTGGTACATCTCCGGGGCGATGAACCCGGACTGCAAGGTCTTCATCGTGATGGGCAAGACCGACCCGGACGGCGCCGATCCGCGCCGCCAGCAGTCGATGATCCTGGTCCCGCGCGACACCCCGGGCGTGGAGGTGCGCCGGGCGATGACCGTGTACGGGTACGCGGACCACGACCACGGCGGGCACGCCGAGGTGGTCTTCGACGGGGCCCGGGTGCCGGCGGGGAACCTGATCGGCGAGGAGGGGGCCGGGTTCGCCATCGCCCAGGCCCGGCTCGGCCCGGGCCGCATCCACCACTGCATGCGGCTGATCGGCATGGCGGAGCGGGCCGTCGAGCTGATGTGCCGGCGCGCGGTGGGCCGTACCGCGTTCGGGAAGGAGCTGGCCGCGCAGGGGGTCGTGCAGAACTGGATCGCGGACGCCCGGGTCACCATCGAGCAGCTGCGGCTGCTGGTGCTGAAGACGGCCTGGCTGATGGACACCGTCGGCAACCGGGGCGCGCACACCGAGATCCAGGCCATCAAGATCGCCACTCCGCGCGCGGTGGTGGAGATCCTGGACCGGGCGGTGCAGCTGCACGGCGCGGGCGGGGTGAGCCAGGACTTCCCGCTGGCCGAACTGTGGGCGGCGGCGCGGACCCTGCGGCTGGCGGACGGCCCGGACGAGGTCCACCAGCGCTCGCTGGCGCACCGTGAGCTGAAGCGCTACCGCTGAACGACGGCGGCCCGGCCGGAGGCCGCCTCGATGACCTCGTCCAGGACCTCGCGGGAGCGGACGAGGTCGCCGATCATCCGGTCGATCCGGTCGCGTTCGGCGGCCAGCTCCGCCACCAGGGCCGGGGTGGCGCGGACCGACGGGCCGCCGTCCTCGTCCCGCATGCAGGGCAGGATCTGGCCGATCTTGGAGCTGTTCAGCCCGGCCGCGTAGAGCTCCTGGATGCGGATGACCCGGTCGACGGCCCGTTCGGGGAAGTCCCGGTGGCCGCCGGGCGTCCGGTCGGAGGCCAGCAGGCCCTGCTGCTCGTAGTAGCGCAGCGATCGCTCGCCGACTCCGGTGCGCGCCGCCAGTTCGCCGATCCGCATGGTCACCTCGCGGGGAATCCGTCTTGAACCTGACACCGATGTCAGGTTCTACGGTACCGCCATGACGCAGACACGACAGACCCCCGCCGCCGGATCCCGCCTCTTCTCCCCCGCCCGCCTGGGCCCGCTCGACCTCCCCAACCGCCTGGTGATGGCCCCGCTGACCCGCAACCGCGCCGGGGCCGACGGGGTTCCCGGGGAGCTGATGGCGGCCTACTACGCGCAGCGCGCCTCGGCCGGGCTGATCATCGCCGAGGCCACCACGCCGAACGCCGTCGGCCGGACCTATCCGCACATCCCCGGCATCCACACCCCGGCGCAGACCGCCGGGTGGCGCCGGGTGCGCGACGCCGTGCGGGACGCGGGCGGGCGGATGTTCCTCCAGCTCCAGCACGGCGGCCGGATCGGCCACCCCGACACCAGCGGACACCTCCCGCTCGCCCCGTCCGCGGTCCCGCTCCCGGAGCCGCTGCACACCCCCACCGGGCTCCAGGACCCCGTCACGCCCCGCGCGATGACCGAGGAGGACATCCGTTCCACCATCGCCGACTTCGCGGACGCCGCCCGCAACGCCGTCGCTGCGGGCTTCGAGGGGGTGGAGGTGCACGCGGCGAACGGCCTCCTGCTGCACCAGTTCCTCGCGCCGAACACCAACCTGCGCACCGACGCCTGGGGCGGGCCGGTCGAGGGGCGGATCCGGTTCACCGTCGAGGTGGTCCGGGCCGTCAGCGAGGCCGTCGGCCCGGAGCGGACCGGCGTGCGGATCTCCCCCGGGGTGGAGGTCAACGGCGTGACGGAGTCCGGCGCCGGGGAGCTCTACCCGGCACTCCTCGCGGCCCTCGCGCCGCTGGACCCGGTCTACCTGCACGTGGAGTACGCCGACCCCGACGACCCCGGCTTCGCGGGGCTCCGCGCGGCCTGGCCCGGCACCCTGATCGCCAATCCCCGGCTCTCCCGCGAGGAGTTCGCCGCCGACGCCGGCGCGGCGGCGGGCGAACGGCTGCTGGCGGCGGGCGCCGACCTCGTCGCCCTCGGCCGGGGCTTCATCGCCAACCCCGACCTCGTGGAACGGCTGCGCACGGGCGCGCCGCTCAACCGGCTGCGCCCGGAGTTCCTGATGCACGTGCACGGCCCCGAGGGCTACACCGACTACCCGGCGCTGAGCCCCGCCTCCTTCGCCGCCGCCGTCTAGGGCCCTAGGGGCGCAGGGAACGCAGGAGCAGGTCGGCGAGGTGGTCGGCCACCTGGTGGGGGGTGAGCGGGCCGTCGGTCCGGTACCAGGTGGACAGGTGGTGCACGGAGCCGAAGTAGTAGTCCACCACCAGGTCGGCGGGGGTGGCCGTGGCGAACACCCCGGTGCGCATGCCCTCCTCGACCAGGGCGCGGAACCGCTCGTGGTAGCGCCGGCGTTCCGCGCGGACCTGCTTGTACTTCTCCGGGCTGAGCTGGTGCATCGACCGGAAGAAGATCATCGCGTCGTCGAGGTTCTCGATCGTGGTGACGACGACGTCGGCGGCCGCGGCCCGCAGCCGCTCCTCGACGGGGGCGCCGGATCCGGCCACCGCGTCGAGCCGCTGCTGCTGGAGGCGCAGCATGCGGGCGTACACCTCGTGCAGCAGGTCGTCCTTGGAGCCGAAGTAGTGGTAGAGCGCGCCCTTGGTGACCCCGGCCGCCTCGACGATCTCCTGGACGGAGGTGCGGTCGTAACCGCGCTCGGCGAACAGCCTGGTGGCGACGGCCAGCAGCCGCTGCGGCACCGGGGTGTCGCGGTCGCCGTCCTCGGTCCCGGCGGTGTTCCTGGCGGCCATGGTGCTCGCCTCCCTCTCCTGATCCTCCGACTGTTTTCAGCCGCGCTCGCGCAGTTCTCGTCGGAGGATCTTGCCACTGGTGGTCTGGGGAAGAACAGGCAGGATCTCGACCCGGCGCGGGTACTTGTAGGCGGCGAGGCGCTCGGCGCAGTACGCGGAGAGTTCGGCCGGCTCGGCGCGGGCGCCGGGGCGCAGGGTCACGTACGCCTTGACGGTCTCCCCGCGGTAGGCGTCGGGGACGCCGACGACGGCGGCCTCCCGTACGGCGGGGTGGCCGTGCAGGACGTCCTCGACCTCGCGCGGCCACACCTTGAACCCGGAGGCGCTGATCATGTCCTTCTTGCGGTCGACGACGTAGAGCCAGCCGTCGGCGTCCATGAACCCGACGTCCCCGGTGCGCAGTTCACCGTCCGGGAAGGCCTCGGCGGTGGCCCCCGGCCGTCCCCAGTAGCCGGGTACGACCTGCGGGCCGCGGACGGCGATCTCGCCGGTCTCCCCGAGCGGGAGCTCGGCACCCCGCTCGTCGAGGATCCGTACGAGGGTCTGCGCGCCCGGGACCCCGACGGAGAGGGTCCCGCTGCCGGGGTCGACGGGGGCCTCGCGGTGCGCGGGGACGGAGGCGCAGGGGGCGGTGCACTCGGTGAGGCCGTAGCCGTTGCGCAGGTAGAACCCGAAGTCCTCGCGCAGGCGTGCGACGAGGGCGGGCGGGAGCGGGGCGCCGCCGGAGGAGATCACCTGGAACGGGGCGAAGTGCTCGCGGGTGGCGGCGGGGTGCGCGGCCAGGGCGGTGAAGGCGGTGGCGGGCCCGATGGTGTAGGCGGGGCGGTGCTCCAGGAAGGCGTCGAGGACGGTCCCGGCGTCGAAGCGGTGGGTGAGGACGAGGGTGCCGGCGTTGACGAGGCAGGCGGTGAGCTCGCAGACGAGCCCGGTGATGTGGAACAGCGGCGCGAGCGCGAAGTACCCGGCCCCCTCGGCGATGGGATGGCCGGTGACCTGGCGGACGGCGTTGTAGGTGATCGCCCCGTGCGGGTTCATGGCCCCCTTGGGGGCCCCGGAGGTGCCGGAGGTGTAGCTAATGAGGGCGACGTCGGCGGAGGTGAGTCCGGGGTCGGGCGGGGCGGGGTGCCCCTGGCGGGCCACGGTGAGCAGGTCGGCGGGGGCCTGCGCTTCCGGCTCCGCCTCGGGGTGCCGCCCCGCAGCCGCCGGGGCGGGGGCGGGGGCGGGGGCCTGGTCCGGGGCCTGGGCGGAGGCCGGGGCCGGGGCCGGGGCCTGGTCCGGGGCCGGGGCCTGGTCCGGGGCCGGGGCCTGGTCCGGGGCCGGGGCCGGGGCTGGGGGGAAGACGCGGGGGTCGTCGCGGGTCTGGAAGTCCGTGGGCCGGGCCGTCACGACGGTCCGGACGCCGGTCCCCCGGACGGCCTCCCGCAGGTACCCGCCCCACGCCCCGTCCTCGCACACCAGCGCGACCGCCCCGGAATCCGTCAGTACGTGCCGCGTCTCGGCGGACTTGTACATCGGGTTCACCGGCACGACCACCGCCCCCGCCTTCCACGCCGCCAGTACGGCCAGCACGAAGTGCGGGGTGTTCTGGAGCATGACCGCGACCCGGTCGCCCCGCCGGACGTCCTGCCCCGCGAGGTGGCCGGCGAGGGAGTCGGAGAGGGCGTCGGCCTCGGCGTACCCGACCCGCCCGTCGAAGTACGCGAGCGCGGTCCGCCGCGGCGCCCGCGCCACGGCGTCCCGGAAGGCGTCCAGCACGCTGGCGGGCGGCGTCACCGGCGCCAGCTGGGCCGGGCTCAGCTGGCGCAGCCACGGCCGGGCGGCGTACGGGGACCCGGCCCCGGCGGCGGCGCCCGTCATGCGGACTCCCAGGTGCGCTGGAGGTGGTTCATGGCGCCCAGCCACCGCTCGGGGTCGCTCGCGCGCCCGGCGTAGTAGCCGGCCACCTCGGGGTGCGGGAGGATCAAGAACCGGCCTTTCTCCATGCCGTCGAACAGGGCGTCCGCGACCGCGTCCGGCTCGATCGCGGTCGGCGCCAGGACGAGTTCGCCCGCCGAGCCCGCGGCGGTCAGCATGTCGGTGCGCACGCCCTGCGGGCAGACGGCATGGACCCGGACGCCCCGGTGGCGGTAGGTCAGCGAGAGCCATTCCGCGAAGGCGAGGGCACCGTGCTTGGTGACACTGTACGGCGCGGCCCCGATCATCGTGAGCAGCCCGGCCGCCGAGACGGTGGACACGAAGCGCCCGTCGCCCCGCTCCAGCCAGTCGGGCAGCAGGGTGCGGGCGGCGCGCACGTGGGCCATGACGTTGGTGTCCCAGGCCGCCTCCCAGACGGCCTCGTCCGCGAAGGCGTCGCCGCCCGAGGCGAGTCCCGCGTTGGCGCAGTACACGTCGATCCGGCCGCCGAGCGCCTCCCGGGCCTCCTCCACGATCACGGAGGCGTCGCCGGGGACCGCGATCGCACGGGCGCCGATGGCTCCGGCCACGGCGGCGGCCCGGGCCGGGTCGAGGTCGTTGACGACGACGACGGCCCCCTCGGCGGCGAAGCGGTGGGCGAGGGCCGCGCCGATGCCGCCGCCCGCTCCGGTGACGACGACTCGCTGGTCCTGGTACGCGCTCACGGGTTCACCTCTCGCCGCTGCCTGCCGGCCCGTCGGACCGTCGGATCCCGGCAGACTAACCAGTCGGTATGTCGACGCGGAAGGGGGCGGCAGGGGCCGGACGGGATCCGGCGACCGGCCCGCCGGTGTACGACGCGCACGGCAGGAGCGGCGATCCGCCCGCGACTTCCGCCGTCACGGGTCTGGCCGATGCGGCCGCGCGGCGGGATGCTGCGACCGACCCGGGGCACGGCTCGCGCGGAAGGGGTACGTCATGGCGGACGGCGGAGCGGGTATCGGGGTCGGGCCGTACCAGGAGCTGACCTTCGACGCGCAGGGGGACGTGGACCCGGCCACGCGGGCGGCGGTGGCCCGGATGGAGGCGACCGACCTGCTGGTCTTCGCGCACGGGTGGAACAGCGACCGCTCCACGGCGACCCGGCTGTACGACGCCTTCTTCTCCCCCTTCCCGGGGCTGGTGGGGCCGGGGGTGCGGCTGGGCTACGTGGGGGTGGTGTGGCCCTCGATCCGGTTCTCGGACGAGCCGATTCCGGACTTCGATCCGCACGGCGCCCTCGCGGCGGCGGCCGCCGGCCCCGCCCTGGACGCGGCCACCCGGGCGGCGCTGGGCGGGTTCTGGCCCGGGCGGGAGCCGGAGCTGGACCGGGTCGCGGAACTGCTGGCGGAGCGGCCGGAGTCGGAGGCGGCCTTCGCCGAGTTCGGGGGGCTGGTACGGGACCTCGTGGGGGCCGGGCCGGCCGGACCGGCGGCGGTGGCGGCGCCCGGGGTGCCGGACGTGTTCGCGCTGGACGCGGTGGCGGTGTGCCGGGCCCTGACGTCCGCCCTGGCGGAGGCGGGCGCGGGGGACGGATACGGAGACGGAGACGGAGACGGAGACGGGCACGCCACCGGGGGCGGGGCGCGCGGGGCCTGGACGGGGCCGGGCTTCACGGCCGGAGACGGGCTGCGCGCCCTGTGGGGCGGGGCGAAGGAGCTGCTGCGCCAGGCCACGTACTACGAGATGAAGAAGCGGGCCGGGGTCATCGGCGAGCACGGGCTCGGACCGGTGCTGACGGACCTCGCGGGGCGCCGGCCCGCCCTGCGCTTCCACCTCATCGGGCACAGCTTCGGGGCGCGGGTGGTGTCGTTCTCGCTGCGCGCGGTACCCGGGGGCGCGCGTCACGTGAAGTCCCTGACGCTGCTCCAGGGGGCCTTCTCGCACTACGCGTTCAGCGACCGGCTCCCCCACGACCCGGGGCGCGGCGGGGTCCTGCGCGGACTCCAGAGCCGGGTGGACGGACCGGTGGTGGCCTGCCATTCCTCCCACGACTCGGCCCTCGGGGTGTTCTATCCGCTGGCCTCCCGGACGGCGGGGGATTCGGCCGGTCTGCTCGGCTTCGACGCCCGGTGGGGCGCGATCGGGCACGACGGGGTGCAGGCGGTGCCGGGCGCCCCGCGGCTGGCCCTGGACAGAGCCCTGAGCGGGGGGCTCCCTGGGTCCGGGTGCGTCAGCGTGGACGCGGGTTCCGTGGTCCGCCGGGGCGGCCCGCCGTCGGGGGCGCACAGCGACATCTGCCACGAGGAGCTGGCCCGGCTCGTGGTCGGCGCGGGGCGCATGGGGCGCTGAGTTCCGGCCATGTGCCACCCGTACGCCTCGACCGCCCCCGCATGCGCCCGCATCCCCTCGGGCATGTTGGGCACGTCGGGGCGGGCCGCTTCGTTCTACGCGGTGGGGCGGGGCGGGACGGGCGGGTACGGGCAGGAACACGGCGGAGGTGAAGGTACGGTGGCGGGTTTTCGGAGTCTGGCCTACCAAGTGCGCGACGCGCGCAACGACCGGGCTTTGCGGCGCCATTCACTGCGCCGCTGCCTGGAGCGGTTCGCGCCGTACGGGCACCGGGCGACGTGGTGGCACCTGTGCGACCGGCACGGGATCGCCCCCGAGGACCGGGGCGCGGATCCGTTGCGGCTGGTCGCGGCGCTGGAGGAGCTGGAGGACGCGCGGGCGGTCTGGCTGGAGTACGAGAGGCAGTTCGCGGCGCGGCGCAGACGTGAGAAGCACGACGGGGTGCGGCAGCCGGAATGGGCCTGGGGCGGCAGCGGGGACGCCGTGGTGCGGTGCGCCGACCCGGGCGTACGGCCGGAGGGCACGCTCGGCGAGGTGTTGAGACGGCTGGTGCGGGTGCTGGAGTCGGAGCCGGGGACGGCGTGCCCGGTCTGCGGTGAGCGGGAGCTGCGCTGGGAGCCGCCCCTGTCGGGGCCGGCGGCGTGGGGCGGGGCGTGGGCCTGGGACGGTCCGGTGTGCGGGGGCTGCGGCATCGTGGTGCCCCGGCCGGCGCTGGCGGACGCGGCCCTGGTGCACCCGGTGCTGGCCCACCCGGCGTCGGCGGACGCGGCGTGAGCGGGGCGGGCGGCGCGGGCGGGGGTGCTCGTGCGGACGGCGGGGAGCCCGGCGGGGCCGGGCGTACGTTGCAGGTCTCGCTGAACGGTTCACGCGGTGCGGGTGACGGGGGCGCGGTGCCGCTGTCCCCGGCCGATCTGGCGGAGTCGGCGCTGGCGGCGGTGGCGGCCGGGGCCGGTGAGGTGCTGGTGCATCCGAGGACCCCGTGCGGGCGGGAGAGCCTCTCACCCCGGGTGGCCGGGCCGGTACTGGCGGAGTTGCGCGGCGCGGGGGTCCGCGTACCGCTGTCGGTGCCGGCGGCCGTGGCGGCCGAGCCGGATCCGGTGGGGCGGCTGGAGCGGGTGCGGTCCTGGACGGTGCTGCCGGACCGGGCGGTGGTGCCCTTCGCCGAGCCGGGGGCGCGGGCGCTGGCGCGGGCCCTGCTGGAGCGCGGGGTGGCGGTGGACGCTGTGGTCCCGCTGGGCGGCGGGGCCGGGCCGGAGCCGCTCGCCCGGTTCCTGGCCTGGGGCCTGCCCGCGCCGGGGCGGGTCCGGCTGGTGGTGGAGCTGGCGGAGGCCGACCCGGCGCTGGTCGCCGGCATGCGCTGGCTGCCGCCGGTGCCGGTGCTGTTCTACGGGAGGGAGGCCGCGGCCTGGCCCGTACTGCGGCTGGCCGGGCGGTGCGGCGCGAGTGCGCGCATCGGCGTCGGCGAGGTGCTGTGCCTGCCCGACGGACGGCCGGCGCGCTCCAACGCCGAACTGGTCGCGGCGGCCGTGGAGTCGTGGGGCGCCCCTCGGGGCGATGGCCGCGGCGGGCTCACTGCGACAGCCGGGAGCCGGTGAGGTTCGCGCCGAAGACGTCGTCCGGGTTGGACAGCGCGCAGTTCTTCAGCGAGAGGCAGCCGCAGCCGATGCAGTCCGACAAGTGGTCGCGCAGCCGGCTGAGTTGGCTGATGCGCTGGTCGAGCTCGGCCCGCCAGTTCTCGGACAGCCGCGCCCAGTCCTCCGGGGTCGGGGTGCGTTCCTCGGGCAGCTGGGCCAGTGCGTCGCGGATGTGGGCGAGCGGGATGCCGACGCGCTGGGCGGCCCGCACGAAGGCGACCCTGCGCAGCGTCTCACGGGTGTAGCGCCGCTGGTTGCCGGAGGTGCGGCGGCTGCTGATCAGGCCCTTGGTCTCGTAGAAGTGCAGGGCGGAGACGGCCGCTCCACTGCGCGCGGAGAGCTGGCCGACGGTGAGTTCGTGGACTTTCTCGGGAATCTGCGGCACGTCTTCGAGGGTAGTCGGCGGTCCGTTGACAGGGCGCGGGGGCCCCAGCATGCTGAGCAAGCGCTTATTCGCCCACAGGGCGGGATGCGCGGGGCCTGATTCAGCGGGAGACAGGGGCAGGGCATGGCCGAACCGAGGATCTTCACGTCCGCCGAGGAGCTGAGCGCCGCGATCGGCGAGCCGCTCGGACCGAGCGGGTGGCTGGAGGTGGACCAGAAGCGGATCGACCTCTTCGCGGACGCGACCGGCGACCACCAGTGGATCCACGTGGACCCCGAGCGGGCCGCCACCGGGCCCTTCGGCTCCACCATCGCGCACGGCTATCTGACACTGTCGCTGCTGCCGAGCCTGGTCCCGCAGGTCATGCGGGTCGAGGGCATGCGGATGGGCATCAACTACGGCCTGGGCAAGGTGCGTTTCCCGGCGCCGGTGCCGGTCGGCTCACGGCTGCGCGCCACGGCCGTGATCACGGAGGTCACGGAGGCGGGCGGCGGGGTGCAGGTCGCGGCGACGGTGACGGTCGAGCGCGAGGGCGGCGAGAAGCCGGTGTGCGTGGCGGAGTCGCTGTCCCGCTACTACTTCTGAGCGGGGCTCAGGCGGCCGGGCGCGCGCCCACCATCCGCAGGACGAGGTCGGCGTAGAGGGCGCCGACCTCGTCGGGCGTGCGCCGCCCGTCCACGTTGAACCACCGGGCCACGTCGATGCACAGGGACAGCACGGCGAGGGTGGTGCCGGGGACGTCGGGGACGTCGAACTCCCCCGCCCGTACGCCGTCGGCGAGGATGCGCCGGACGGCGGCGTCGCTGAGCCGGCGCAGGGCGACGATCTCGGAGCGGTGCTCCGGGCCGAGGGCGTCGAGCTCGTACTGGACCACGCGGGCGGTGGTGTGGTGCGCGGCGTGCCAGCGCACGAAGGAGCGCACGGCGGCGTCGAGCCGCTCGGCCGCCGCCCCCGGGCCGGATGCGGCGGTCTCCAGGATCTCCAGGGCCTTGTCGTGGCCGATGCGGCTGATCCGGTGGAGCAGCTCTTCCTTGGTCTTGTAGTGGATGTAGAGGGCGGCCGGGCTCATGCCGGCGCGGCCGGCGATGTCGCGGGTGGTGGTCGCGTGGTAGCCGCGCTCCGCGAAGGCCTCGACGGCCGCCACGAGCAGGCGCCGCGCGGCGTCCGGCGTGACCTCCGACCACGCCTGGTAGCCGTCGGTGCCCTGCGCCGCGCTGTCCATCGCTCACCTCTCGCCCTGTAGGAATGGAACAGCTTACCGGAGGGTGAGCAAGCGCTTAGGAACCGTGGCGGGGAAGGTACCGTCCCGGTCCCTCAGAAGGCGGAGACGCCGGTGCGGGCGCGGCCGATGAGCAGTTTCTGGATCTGGCTGGTGCCCTCGTAGAGGGTCATCACACGGGCGTCGCGCAGCAGCTTCCCGGCCGGGTACTCGTCGACGTAGCCGTAGCCGCCGTGCACCTGGAGGGCGTTGGAGGCGGCGCGCACGGCGGCCTCGGAGGCGAAGAGCTTGGCGGTGGAGGCCTCGGTGGCGAAGGGCCGCCCGCGGTCGATCAGGTCGGCGACCCGCCAGGTGAGCAGCCGGGCGGCGTCCACGTCGACCGAGATGTCGGCGATCAGCTCCTGGACCAGCTGGTGGTGGGCGATCGGCTTGCCGAACTGCTCGCGCTGCCCGGCGTAGGAGACGGCCGCGTCCAGGGCGGCCTGGGCGATGCCGACGCAGCCGGCGGCCACCGACATCCGGCCCTTGGCGAGGGCGGACATGGCGACGGAGAAGCCCTTGCCCTCGGGACCGAGCAGGGCGGAGGCGGGGACGGGGACGCCGTCTAGGTGGAGTTCGGCGGTGGCCTGGCCGCGCAGGCCGAGTTTGCCGCGGACCTCGCGCCGGGTCAAGCCGGGGGTGTCGGCGGGGACGAGGAAGGCGGAGATCCCCCGGTGGCCGGGGTCGGAGGCGTCGGTCCGGGCGAAGAGGAGGACCACGTCGGCCCAGGTCCCGTTGGTGATGAACATCTTGCTGCCGGTGATGACGTACGTGTCCCCCTCGCGCACGGCGCGGGTGGTCAGGGCGGCCGCGTCGGAGCCGGTGCCGGGTTCGGTCAGGCCGAAGCAGCCGAGGGCCTCGCCGGAGCAGAGGCGGGGCAGCCAGGATCGTTTCTGCTCCTCGGTCCCCCAGGCGGCGACGGTCTTGGCGACCAGGCCGAGGGAGACGGAGACGATGCCGCGCACGGCGGAGTCGCCGCGGCCGAGCTCCTCGGTGACGAGGGCGTAGGAGAGGTGGTCGCCGCCGGAGCCGCCGTACTCCTCGGGGACGGTGAGGCCGAGGAAGCCGAGGTCCCCGAGCTTTTTCACGATCGACCGGTCCACGCTCTCGGCACGGTCCCACTCGGCGGCGTACGGGGAGATCTCGCGGTCGGTGAACGCGCGGGCGAGCCGGCGTACGGCCTCCTGCTCCTCGCTGAGCTCCAGGTTCACGGGGTCCCTCCGGGGCGTGGGGCGGGGGGTTAACTAGCAGCGGTAGTTTATGGCGGGGCAGGGCCTACTATGTGGCGCATGGCCAGACCGCGCAAGCCCCTCCTCAGCAGAGACCGCATCGTCGAGGTGGCGGGCGAACTGGTGGACGCGGAGGGGCTGGACGCCGTCTCGACGCGACGGCTGGCCGCCGCGCTCGGGGTCAGCGGCCCGTCCCTCTACAACCACTTCCGGACGAAGGACGCCATCCTGGAGGCGGTGGCGGACGCGGTGAGCGCGCGGGTCGACCTGTCGATGTTCGACGAGCCCGCGGACGGGGCGGCCCCGGACTGGCGGGGGGCGCTGCACGCCTGGGCCCACTCCTACCGGGACGCCCTGGCCGACCACCCGAACATCGTGCCGGTGCTGGCCCGGGGGCCGGGCCGGCGCCCGGCGGGGCTCCGGCTGGCGGACGCGGTGTTCGGCGCCATGACGGCCGCGGGCTGGCCCCCGGCCCACGCGACCCGGATCGGCGCCCTGATGCGGTACTTCATCCTGGGCTCGGCGGTGGCCTCCTTCGCCCGGGGCTTCGTGGACGACGAGACGGTGTACGACCCGGCGGACTACCCCCACCTGGGCCAGGCCCACCTCCTGGCGGACCGCCGGCACGAGGTGGACGAGGGCGCCTTCGAAACGGGCCTGACGGCCCTCCTGGACGGCCTGACCCTCCAGTACGAAACCCTCAACCACCCCCCACCCCACCCATAACCCCCCAGCCCCGCCGACGCCTGAACCCCCAGCCCGCCGGCGCCCGGCCTTCCCCGCCCCGCCGCCGCCTGAACCCCCAGCCTCGCCGGCGTTTGAGGCGCGGGGGCAGGGGGCGGGGCCCCCGGGATCCTTCAGCCCCGCCGGCGTTTGAGGCGCGGGGGCAGGGGCGGAGCCCCTGGAAACGGAGAAAGGGCGGGGCGGGGAGCAGCTCCGCGCAGCGGCCCCACGCCCCACCCACACCCCACACCCCACACCGGCACGGGCACGGGCCCCGGCCCTAGAACACGACCAGCGACCGCCCACCCTTCCCGGCGACCATCGCCTCGAACGCGGCAGGAATCCCCTCCAGCCCGATCCGCTCGGTGACCATCGCCCCCAGGTCCAGCCGCCCCGCCCGCACGTGCTCGGCGATCACCGGCAGGTCCCGCTCCGGATCACTGTTCCCGTACACGCACCCGCTGAGCGTCCGCGCGAAGTGGAAGATCTCCAGCGCGTGGAAACTCACCCGCTGCTCCTTGCCCCCGATGCCCACGACCGTCGTCCGCCCGCCCCGCCGCGTCGACTCCCAGGCCGTCCGGATGGTCTCCGCCCGCCCCACGCATTCGACGGCGACGTCCGCCCCCTGCCCGCCCGTCAGGGCGCGGATCTCCTTGGCCGTGGTCTCGGAGGCGAGCACGAACGCGGTGGCCCCGGCGGCCCGCGCCAGTTCCTCCTTGGCCGGGGAGACGTCGACGGCCACGACCGCCCCCGCCCCGGCGATCCGCGCCGCCTGGAGTGCCGCGAGGCCGACGCCGCCGACGCCGAACACCGCCACCGACTCCCCCGCCCGGACCTGCGCACTGTGGCGCACGGCCCCGTACCCGGTGAGCACCGCGCAGCCGAGGAGCGCGGCCTCCTGGAGCGGGATCCCGGCGGGCGCGGGCAGCACGCAGTTCGCCGCGACGACGGTCTCCTCGGCGAACGCGGCCACGTTCAGCCCGGGGTGCAGCTCCACGCCCCCGGCGTCTTGGGCGTAGACCGCGCCGACCCCGGACAGGGCCTTGGCGCAGAGCCAGACCTCCCCGATCAGGCAGTGGTGGCACTCCCCGCAGGACGGCGCCCAGTTGAGCACCACCCCGTCGCCCGGGGCGACGTGGCTCACCCCTTCCCCGACGGCCAGGACCGTGCCCGCGCCCTCGTGGCCGAGGACGGCGGGGACGGGCACCCGCATGGTGCCGTCGGTGAGGGACAGGTCGGAGTGGCAGACGCCGGCTGCGGCGAGCCGCACCCGGACCTGCCCGGGGCCGGGATCGGGCAGCACGATCTCCCGTATCTCCAGCGGGGCTCCGACGGCGGGCAGGATGGCGGCGCGGACCATGGTCGTCGTCTCCGTGTCGTGTCTTCGGCGGGCTCGGAACTGCAGGGACCCAGAACTACGGGGGCTCAGAACTGCGGCGGCTCAGAACTGCAGGGACTTGGTCTGGAGGTACTCCCCCAGCCCGTGCGGGCCCAGCTCGCGGCCCACGCCCGACTGCTTGTAGCCGCCGAAGGGCGCGAGCACGTTGAAGCGGCCGCCGTTGATGTCCACCTGCCCGGTGTCCATCCGGCGGGCGAAGGCCACGGCCGTCTCGGCGTCGGCCGCCCACACCGCGCCGCCCAGGCCGTAGACGGTGCCGTTGGCGATGCGCAGGGCCTCGTCCTCGTCCTCGTAGGGGAGGATCGCCAGCACGGGGCCGAAGATCTCCTCCTGGGCGATCGTCATGTCGGGGGTGACGTCGGCGAAGACGGTCGGGGCGATGAAGTACCCGCGCTCGTGGGGCGCGTCGAGGCCGCCCGCGACCAGGCGCGCGCCTTCCTCGACCCCCTTGGCGATGTATCCGCGCACCCGGTCGCGCTGGGTGGCGTTGACGACCGGGCCGAGGCGGGTGCCCGGGTCGCGGGGGTCGCCCGAGGGGTACTTGGCGACGGCGGCGGCCGCGAGGGTGACGGCCTCCTCGTACTGGTCCCGGTGGACGAGCATGCGGGTGAGCGCGTTGCAGCTCTGGCCGGTGTTGTTCATGACGTGTCCGACGCCCGCCGCGACGGCCTTGGCCAGGTCGGCCCCGGGCAGGATGACGTTCGCCGACTTGCCGCCGAGTTCGAGGGCGACGCGCTTGACGGCGGCGCCGGCGATGGCGCCGATCTTCTTGCCGACGGCGGTCGAGCCGGTGAAGGAGACGAGGTCGACCCCTTCGTGCTCGGCCAGCGCCTGGCCGGCGACCGGACCGGTACCGGTCACCAGGTTGAAGACTCCGGCCGGGATGCCCGCCTCGTGCACGGCTTCGGCGAAGAGCTGTGCGGTCAGCGGGGTGTCCTCGGCCGGCTTGAGGACGATGGTGCAGCCGGCGGCGAGAGCGGGCGCCACCTTGGCAACGACCTGGTGCAGCGGATAGTTCCAGGGCGTGATCGCCCCGACCACGCCCACGGGCTCCTGGAACACGGTGGAGTTCCCGATCCGCTCCTCGAAGGCGTACGAGGCGGCGAGCTCGGCGTACGAGGAGGCGACCGCGATGGGCGAGCCGACGTGCACGGCCTCCGCGAAGCCGAGCGGGGAGCCGAGTTCGGCGGTGATGGTCTCGGCGATCTCGGCCTTACGGGCGACGAGCACGTCCCGCAGGGCCCCGATGAGCGCGGCCCGCTCGGCCGGAGGGGTGGCGGCCCAGCCGGGGAAGGCCGCGCGGGCGGCCCGTACGGCAGCGTCCACGTCCTCGGCCGTGCCGGCCGGCACGCCGCCGATGACCTGCTCGTCGGCCGGGTTGACGACCTCGATGCGACCGGATCCGGCGGCGGGCCGCCATTCCCCGCCGATATACATCCCGTCGTGGGCCTTCATCGCTTTCCTCCCGAGCACGCACCGGCGCGTAGACGCGCGGACCTGACGTCGCCAACACCCTACAAACTAGCGTCGGTAGTTTTCGGACGGCCAGGGGTGCGGGACTCAGATGATGCCGAAAAGCATCCCCGCCCCGAGCACCACGAGAGAGGTGAGGGCCGCCCATTTCACGGTGAAGCGGGTGTGGTCGCCGAATTCGACCCGGGCCATGCCCACGAGCACGTAGACGGCCGGAACCAGCGGGCTGGACATGTGCAGGGCCTGTCCGACCAGGGAGGCGCGGGCGATCTCCAGCGGGGCGACGCCGTGCGCGGCACCGGCCTCGGCCAGGACCGGCAGGACGCCGAAGTAGAAGCCGTCGTTCGACATGAAGTAGGTGAGCGGCAGGCTCAGCAGGCCGGTGACCAGCGCCATGTGCGGGCCCATGCCGTCGGGGATGGCGCCGACCAGCCAGCCGGCCATGTGCTTGACCATGCCGGTGCCGGAGAGGACCCCGGTGAAGACGGCGGCGGCGAAGACCATGCCGGCGACGTTGAGGACGTTGTCGGCGTGGGCGGCGAGCCGGGCCTTCTGGTCGGGCATGTGGGGGAAGTTCACCGTCAGGGCGAGGGCGGCACCGAGCAGGAACAGCACCGGGATCGGCAGCAGCTCCATGATCATCGCGGTGAGCAGGGCGGCGGTGAGCCCCGCGTTGAACCAGTAGAGGCGGGGGCGGAGGGTCGGGCGGTGGGGGTCCAGGCCCTGGATCTCCCCGGAGGCCGGCGCGGGGCCCTCGGTGCCGGGGGCGGGCGCGGGGTCCGCGTCCGGGCCGGCGCCACTCCCGCCGCCGGTGGCGGTACGCGCTCCCCCGGCCGCCCGCGCACCGGATCCGGCCGCGACCAGCGTCCCGGACTCCGGCTCGGCCTCCTCGCCGGGCATGACCAGGGCCCCGACCCGGCTCCGCTCGCGCACGCCCAGGACGTAGGCCAGGACGAAGACGCAGACCAGGCCCACGGCCAGGGCCGGGATCATCGGGACGAAGATGTCCGCCGCGTCGAGCTTGAGGGCGGTCGCGGCGCGGGCGGTGGGGCCGCCCCAGGGCAGGGTGTTCATGACACCGTTCGCGGTCGCGGCCACACCGGTCATGACCACCAGGCTGAGGCCGAGCCGCTTGTAGAGCGGGTACATGGCCGAGACGGTGATCATGAAGGTGGTCGACCCGTCCCCGTCGAGGGAGACGATCGCGGCGAGGACGGCGGTGCCGACCACCACCCGCATGGGGTCGGCCTTGCAGAACCGCAGGATGCCCCTGACGACCGGGTCGAAGAGGCCCACGTCGATCATCACGCCGAAGTAGACGATGGCGAACATGAGCATGGCGGCCGTCGGCGCCAGCTTGCCGACGCCGTCGATGACGTAGTCCCCCAGGTGCGCGCCCTTTCCGGCGAACACGCAGAAGAGCGCGGGGATGAGGACGAGCGCCGCGATGGGCGACATTTTCTTCAGCATGATCAGGACCAGGAAGGTCGCGATCATGGCGAAGCCGAGGAAGGTCAGCATGCAGGGAAGGTAGGTGCCGCCTCCTGGGGCCAACAAGACGTCCGGGTGTGAGCAATACGAGCAAAACCCCAGCTCAGGGCAGTGGTGTCAGGGTGACGGGGAAGCCGTTGAGCACCGCGGTGCCCGAGAGCGGGTCCAGGCGGCTGCCGTCGAGGAGCTGGTTCACGTTGACCCCCGGTGCGGCGCCGGCCACCGTGAGCCGGGTGCCGCCGCGATCGTGGCCCCAGCCGTGCGGGAGGCTGACGACGCCGGTGCGGACGGAGTCGGTGACCTCCACCGGGACGTCCAGACTGCCGCCGTCGGCGGTGACCCGGGCCCGGCCGCCGTCGGCGAGACCGAGGCGGTCGGCGTCGCGGGGGTGGACGTGGAGGGTGCAGCGGTTGGAACCTCCGACCAGGGCCGGGACGTTGTGCAGCCAGCTGTTGTTGGACCTCAGGTGGCGGCGGCCCACGAGCACCAGGGCGGCGGGGCGTTCGGCGAGCGCCCCGCGCAGCCGGGGCAGCTCGGCCGCGATCGGGTCCGGCAGCAGCTCGATCCTGCCGCTGAGGGTCTTCAGCAGCCCGGGAAGCCGGGGCTCCAGCGGGCCCAGGTCGATGCCGTGCGGGTGCGCGAGGAGCCGCTCCAGGCTGAGCCCGCCCTGCGCCGCCCCGGGTCCGGCGGCGCCGAACAGGTCCCCGTACGGGCCGAGCCGCAGCATCAGGTCGAGTCGGCGCTCGGGGCCGTTCTCGCCGGTCAGCAGCCCCGCGAGACGGTCCGGGTCGGCTCCGTGCAGGGGGGAGTGCCGGTCGGCGGTCTCCTTCGCGAGGGCGGCCCGGATCGCCGTCTCGTCGACGGCGGACGGTTCGGCGGAGCCGTGCATGCCGGAGACGGCCAGGACGAGGCGGGCGTGGATCTCGCACTCGTCGAGCCGGTCCGCTTCCAGGGGGATCGCGGGCCGCGTGTAGCGGACCTGGTTGCGGATGGCGAACCCGTTGAAGGCGAAGTCGTGGTGCGCGCTCTGGGAGGGCGGCGGCGGGGGCAGCACGACATGGGCGTGGCGGGAGGTCTCGTTGAGGTAGGGGTCGACGCTGACCATGAAGTCGAGCCCGGCCAGGGCCGCGTCGAGCCGGCGGCCGTCGGGCGCGGACAGTACGGGGTTGGCGGCGATGGCGATCAGGGCGCGGATGCGCCCCTCCCCCGGCGTCTCGATCTCCTCGGCCAGGGCGGCGGTGGGCAGTTCGCTCTTGACCTCGGGGTGCCCGCTGACCCTGCTGCGCCAGCGGCCGAGAGCGAACCCCCGGCCGGGCCCGGCCGGGCGGGGCCGGGCACCGGCGGCGGGGAGCGGGAAGAGGGCCCCGCCGGGGCGGTCGAGGTTGCCGGTGAGGATGTTCAGGACGTCGACCAGCCAGCTGGCGAGCGTCCCGTACTCGACGGTGCAGCTGCCGATCCGCCCGTAGACAGCGGCGGTCGGCGAGGCCGCGAGCTCCCGGGCGAGGGCGCGGATCTCCTCGGCGGGCAGGTCACAGGCGGGGGCGACGGCCTCAGGAGTGAAACTCCCGAGGGCGTCGGCGAGTTCCCCGAGTCCTTCGGTGTGTTGCGCGAGGGCTCCGGGGGCGGCGAGCTTCTCCTCCAGGAGGGTGTGCGCGAGCGCCGCCAGCAGCAGGGCGTCGCTGCCGGGGCGCGGCGCGAGGTGCCGGTCGGCGAGCCGGGCGGTACGGGTGCGGCGCGGGTCGACGACGACGAGCGTGCCGCCCCTGGCGCGCAGGGCCTTGAGCCGGCCGGGGAAGTCGGGGGCGGTGCACAGGGAGCCGTTGGACTCGACCGGGTTGGCGCCGATGAGCAGGAGGAAGTCCGTGCGGTCCAGGTCGGGCACCGGGATGGCGAAGGGGTCGCCGAACAGGAGCCCGCTGGAGACGTGTTTCGGCATCTGGTCGAGGGTGCTGGCGGTGAAGAGGTTGCGGGTGCCGAGGGCGCCGAGCAAGAGCGACGGGTAGAGGGCGCCGGCCATGGTGTGGACGTTGGGGTTGCCGAGGACCACGCCCACGGACTGGGCGCCGTGTTCCCGGACGAGGGCGGGCACGGCGGCGGCGATGGCCTCGTACGCCTCGTCCCAGGTGGCCTCCCGCAGGCGCCCGTCCCGGCGGACGAGGGGGGTGCGCAGCCGGTCGGGGTCGCCGTCGACGGCGCCGAAGGCGGCGCCCTTGGGGCAGACGAAGCCGCGGCTGAAGACGTCGTCGCGGTCGCCGCGGGCACCGGTGACGGTGGTGCCCTCGATGGTGAGGGTGAGGCCGCAGGTGGCTTCGCAGAGGGGGCAGATACGCAAGGCGGTGCGGTGCATGGACCCTCCTGGGGCGGCGCGGCGCGCGGGCGCCCCGAGCATACCGACCGGTAGGGACGGTGGGGAGGGGGTTGCGGACGCCCGTTCGGCCGCGAAGGGAAGGCCGGCCGGGGAGGGGTCAGTGCCGGGGAGGGGTCAGTCCAGGACGCGGGCCAGGTAGGCGTGCATCATCGCCCGGGTCTCGTCGATGATCCCGGGGTCCCCGGCGGGGTCGGACCGGAAGGCCAGCTGGACGAGGGCGTCGGTCGCCTCGACGGCCACCAGGACCGCCCGCCCGAGGGCCGGGTCGGGGGCGAGTCCGAGGTGGGTGCGCAGGAGGTCGGTGAGGCGGGCCGCGACCTGGTGGTTGGGGTCGGCGGCGGGCCCCTCGGCGGGGGGTGCGGGGATCCCGAAGTCGACCAGGGCGAAGCCGGGGACGGTCCGCTTCATGGCCAGGTACTCGTCGAGCACGGCGTCCACGACCGGCCGCCAATGGGTGTCGGGCAGCAGGGCGAGCCGGGCCGTGATGCCCTCGGCGTACCGGTCGAGGTTGCGGTGGGCCAGGGCGGCGGCCATGGCCCGCTTGTTGCCGAAGAAGCGGTAGACGGAGCCGATGGGCACTCCGGCGCGCACGGCGACGGCGCGGGTGCTGAGGTTCTCGTACCCGGTCTCGTCGAGGAGTTCGGCACAGGCGTCGAGGATCCGTGCGAGGCGGTCGGCACTGCGCTGCTGGACCGGGGCCCGGCGCAGGGGGTGGGCGGGAGGCACGGGATCCATCATGCCCTTTCGCCCGGCTCAGTTCAGGAGGAGGGTGAGCCCGCCGATGGTGTACGTGATCATCAGCGCGAGCAGCGGCAGTTGTCCGGCGACGGCCTTCGCCGGCGGGAAGAGGCGTACGGAGCGGTCGTGCGCGGCGATCACTCCGAGTACATGTCCGGCGACCACGGCGATCACCTGGAGGGCGGCGAGGCAGCCCGGACCCAAGGGGGGACTGGGATCGGGGGCGTTGTCAGTGCCGAGTGCCATGCTTACCGTGCGTGGTCCTTCGGTGACGAGAAGGGAGAAGTAATGGGCGACGAGATAGCCGAGGGCGATCGGTACGAGTGAGTGCGCGAAGGCGGTCAGCGGGCGGGGGTGCGGGCCGCTGACGAGGCGGGTGGCTCCCGCGCACAGGCAGTAGAGGGCGGCGACGAGGGCGATGGAAGCGATCAGTCCGAGCGTGGCCGTGGGGGTGCGGCCGAGAGGGGAGGTCTGAGTGGCGTTGATCCAGGAGGGGTTGTCGGAGTAGCCGTCGTAGGCGGTGGAACCGAGCAGGACGCAGACGGTGGCGACGAGTCCGGGCCGCTCGGGCGTCGCGTCGAGTCCGTGGAAGGGGTTGCGCAGGACGAGGCGGCCGTCGTCGCGGCGGCCGAGGGGGGAGAGCCGGGACAGCAGGTCGGAGTAGGCCTCGAAGGCGTCGGCGCCGGTGAACCAGTCCTCGCCGTAGCGGGCGGCGAGCAGCAGGTGCACGGCGGCGTAGCAGGTGAGGGCGATCAGGAGGGAGGTGGTGGATGCGGGATCGGGAGAGACGAGTTCGAGCCAGGTGAAGCCGAACAGTCCGGCGGCGGCGGGCCATTGGCCGACTGTGGGCGGCAGGGGGCGGCCGGCTCCCGGCGGTCGGCGACGGGCCGCGGCGAGGAGCCGGTGCAGGGTCCGGAGCGGGTTGAGCAGGCGCCAGACGGGGCCGAGGAGGAGGGAGGCGGGTACGAGTCCGACCCAGAGCAGGACGTAGACGGCGCCCGGAGCGGGGTTGCGGGCTGGGTCGTCGGGACCGAGGAGGAGGTGGAGGAGTACGGCGAGGGCTGCGGCGAGACCCAGTCCGCGCAGGGCGGTGCGGGTGGCCGGCGCGTCGGCCACCCGCTGGAACCCGGCGGGCAGGGCGAGTCCAGAGCGGGAGCCGCGGAAGCGGGAGGCCGACCAGAGGAGACCGAGCGCGAGGAAGGAGACGAAGAGCGCGGCGAAGGCGCCGGCGAAGGCGTAGAAGGGCGAGATCGGCAGATCGTGCTGGGAGCCGATCCCGTGCGCGAGGAGGGTCGACGGGTCGGCCGGGTGAAGGACCACGCCCTGGCCGGACCCATGGGCCAGCCCCGGCAGCGCGTCCGGACTCGGCAGCACGCCCGGACCCGGCAGCGCGTCTGGACCCGGCAGCGCGTCCGGGCCGGGCGTCCCGGGCCCGGCGGGGGCCGGTCCGGGCAGGCCCCCGCCGGGTGGCCAGCCCGGGAGGGCTGGCATGGGGCGGGGGGTCATCGGACGAGGAGCTGGGTCAGGACGAGCCGGGACTCGTGGGTCTCGACCTCGAAGAGGCCCGTACGGTCGGCCGACAGGACCAGGGTGGCCTCCTGGCCCGCCGGCAGGGCGAGTTCCTTGTCGTAGCCGTGGACGTGCAGGGTGTCGGCGCGGTCGCTGGTGACGCGCAGGGCGATCCGTTCGCCGCGCCTGAGCTCGGTGCGGCCGGTGGGCGGGGACACCTTGCCGTCCCGGACGGTGAGGGTGACGGTCCGGTCGGCCTCAGGTGCCTGCGGGGGCGCCGGGGAGCCGGTCGGGGCGGGTGAGGGGTGGCTGTGGGCGTCCTGGCCCGGGGGGCCCGCGGTCAGCCGCACCGTCGCCTCGACCGGTTTCCCGGCCACGGCCCAGGCGGTGTGGTCGTCCGCGTAGAGGCGGACGGTCAGGGTGTGCGGGCCCTGGGGTACCTGCGCCGCGGGCAGGTGGAACCAGGGGCCGTACACGCGGGCCAGTGTGTGGCCGTCGAGTTCCAGGTGGGCGTGGCCTGCGCCCGGGAGGGCGGCGCCGCCGGTGCTGTCGGGGGTGAAGCGGAAGGCGGTCACGGCCAGTTGGAGGTTCCAGCCGTCCTCGGAGTCGGGGCGGGCGGTGAGCCGTACATCCGGCGCGCCCCGGGCCGGGACCTCGCGCAGGCGGCGCCCGCTGCCGTCCTGGGCGTCGAGCAGGGTGCCGACGTCGCCGGAGGCCTGTTCGTGGGTGGTGCCGGGTTTGTGGTGGGTGGTGGCGCGTCCGCCGCAGCCGGTGGCCGCGCCACCCACGAGCAGCAGGAGCAGGGCGGCCAGTGCCGCCGTGCGGGCGGGCCGTCGGCGCTGGCGGGCGCGGCGGCCGGCGGCCCGGCAGACGTCGCAGGGGACGCGGGGCTCGGCGGGGTCGTTCACTGCGGTTCTCCGGTGGTCGGGCGGACCGGGACGGCACGGAGCCCCGCCCGGCCGCAGGATGCGGGACGGCCCGGATCCCCCGGGCTCGGGGCGACGGCTGGGCGGACACGGCTCGGGGCGGCGGGCCAGCGGGCCGGGGCCTGGACGGGGGGCGTCATGCGGCGGTGGCGCCCGGGGGTGGGGCCGCCGTGGCGCCCCGGGGCGGGGTGGCGCTCTCGGGATCCGCAGTGGCATCCGGGGCCGGGGCCGGGGCCTGGCTCGCGGGGTCGGTGGTGGCGTCGGGGGCCGGGGCCGAGGCCTGGCTCGCGGGGGCGGGGGTGGCGCCCGGGGTCGGGGCCGGGCTCGCGGGGTCTGTGGCCGCGCCCCGGGGCGGGGTCGGGGTCGGGGTGGCGCTCGCGGGGTCCGCAGTGGTGGCCGGGGTGGGGGTGGGGGCGTCGGGGTGGGCGGTGGGGTGGGCGGGGGTGGGGGTGTCGGGGCGGGCTGAGGCGACGACCGCCCACAGCACCCAGACCACCGCGACCAGGGCCCGGATCCAGGCGGGGCTCAGCGGGATCCAGGGGATCATCAGGACGGCCTTGTCGAAGGCGTCGAGCAGGGTCAGGGCGCCCAGGAGCAGGGTGAGGCGGGCCAGCCAGGGCCGTGCGGGCCGCAGGGCCACGCCGGTGCCGGTCCACCACAGGCCGAGCAGGAGCAGGGCGAGGGCGGGGACGGGGGTGTGCGTCAGGGACATCGTGGAGCCCGCGATGTCCAGGGCCAGGCCGGCCAGGCCCAGCAGGGCGGCCGCCGTGCCGAGCCGGGAGCGGCGCAGGCGGCGCCCCCACAGGACCCCGCCGACCAGCAGCAGGACCGCCGCGACCGCCAGGGCGATCTGGGTCTCCACCCGCTCCAGGCCCCGGGCCCCGTACCAGTCGCAGCCGGCCGGGAGCTTGCGGGCCTGGACGTTGTAGTCGGCGCAGACCAGCAGCTGCGTCAGCTTGACCGGTTCGCCCACGAGCCGGGCCGAGGCGCCGCTGACCTGGCCGCGCGCGGTGCCGCACTGCGGGAGGGTGCCCGGGGTGGAGCCGTCGGGGCCGTCCTGCCAGCAGTTGCCCCGGCCCTGGCCGTCCCACCAGACGTCGCTGCCGTTGGGGCGGGAGGCGCCGGACCTGTCCTTGCCGAGGATGTTGCCCGCGTACCGGTTGTGGTGGGAGGTGTCGGTCTGCTTCGACCACTTCTCCTCGCCCCGGATGAAGGCCGGCACCGCGCTGAGGAAGAACCCCGCGCGCCGGTGCCCGTAGACCCAGTTGTTCTCGTAGACGTTCCAGTTGCCGCCTGCGGTGATGATGCCGGTGCCCGGCGGCATGGAGATCTGCGGGCAGACCACGCCCTGCTCGTAGCCGCGCTCGACCGGCGGTTTGGCGCAGGTGCCGTCCGCGACGTAGTGGTAGTAGTCGGCGTTGTTGTCGTGGATCAGGTTCCGCTCGAAGCGGGCGTGGTTCTGCGGGAGGCCGGGGTGTCCGGGGAAGGCGCTGTCCATCGAGGCGCCGCCCATGTTCTGGTCGAACTCGTTGTCGTGAACGTAGACGGAGTCCCCGGCCGTGCCGGAGTAGCCGACCATGTTGTGGTGGCTGCGGCAGCCGGTGATCTCGATGGAGTAGCGGGGCACGTCGTAGCCGCGGCCGTCGTTGATGTTCGAGGCGCTGCCGGGGTAGATGCCGGAGTCCCCGTTGCCGTAGGACTCGCAGTTCTTGTACAGCCCGTGGTCGCTGGCGAAGGTCAGGAAGCCGTACTCGTCGTTCCAGCGGGTCAGTACGTCGTCGATGACGAAGCCGTCGGCCGCGAGCACGTACAGGGAGTTGAAGGTGGTGCGCTGCGCGGTGAAGTTGCGGAAGTAGACGCCGTCGGATCCGTCGGCGCGGATGGCGTTGAGCTTCTGGTACTTGGCGTCGATGACCACGTCCGTGCGGGTGGCGCCGGTGCCCTCGATCTGCAGGTCCTTCTTGCCGAGGATCGCGACGAGGTTCTGGTTGTGGCGGCACCGCTCCTGCTGCTCGTAGGACAGGATCTGGTAGCCGAGCGCCGAGTCGGGGGCCTTGAGGTGCGCGCACTCCCCCGTCGGCTTGGGCAGTGAGGGCTCCTCCTCGTAGAGGCCGGGGAGGATCACGATGTTCATGCCCGGCCGGTCGACGGCGTCCACGGCCGCCTGGAGGTGGCGGTAGCCGTTCTTCTCACACCGCTCGTACAGGGTGAGGTTGCGCTGTCTGAGCTGCTCGGGGAAGCCCGCGACGCGGCGTTCGAAGTCGGCCCGGTCCGTCTTGCAGACCAGCAGGTCGGGCTCGGCGGCACGGTACACGGGGACGGATCCGGTGCCGTCGGGGAGGGCGACGGGGCGCTCCTCGTGCGCGCGGGCGTCCGGCGCGGCGGCGAGGAGGGACAGGAGCGCGAGGAGGGCGGCGAGGAGCGCCGCCGGCACGGCAGGGAACCTGCGGGTCCACGACATGCGCGAGAGAGTAGAGCAATGTTCACCTTTTTGGATCCCCCCGTGCGCGAACCCGGCCCACCCGGCCCACCCGGCCCACCCCCGGACCTCCAGCCCCGACCCGTCGCCGGACCCGCATCCGGACCCCCAGCCGGCCCTGGCCGGAAAGACGGCGTTGACGTGCGGGGCGCGGAATCCTACTGTCGACCATAGGATTCCTTCGACGGAGCGGGAGCAGCCCCATGAGCGAGCAGGCCAGGAAGACGGCGCAGGCGCTGGAGTACCTCACGGGCTTCGGCAACGAGCACGGCTCGGAGGCCGTGCCCGGCGCCCTCCCGCACGGCCGCAACTCCCCCCAGCGCGCACCCCTCGGCCTCTACGCCGAGCAGCTCAGCGGCAGTGCCTTCACCGAGCCGCGCCGCCACAACCGCCGCTCCTGGCTCTACCGGATCCGCCCCTCCGCCGCGCACCCGGCCTTCACCCGCGTCGACAACGGCGCCCTGCGCACCGGCCCCTTCACGGAGACCGTCCCGGACCCCAACCGGCTGCGCTGGAACCCGCTGCCCGACCCCGCCCCCGGCACCGACTTCCTGGCCGGCCTGTGGACCCTGGGCGGCAACGGTGACGCCACCCAGCGCACCGGCATGGCCGTCCACCTCTACTCCGCCAACGCCGACATGACCGACCGGGTGTTCAGCGACTCCGACGGCGAGCTGCTGATCGTCCCCGAACGCGGCGGCCTGCTGCTGCGCACCGAGCTCGGCCTGCTCAGCGCCGGCCCCGGCGAGGTGGCGCTGATCCCGCGCGGCGTCCGCTTCCGCGTGGAGCTCCTGGACGGCGACGCCCGCGGCTACGTCTGCGAGAACTACGGCCAGCCCTTCGAGCTCCCGGACCTGGGCCCGATCGGCGCCAACGGCCTGGCCGCCGCCCGCGACTTCCGGGCGCCGGTCGCCGCGTACGAGGACGTAGAGCGCCCGACCGAGGTGGTCAACAAATTCTGCGGCAACCTCTGGGCCGCGACCTACGACCACTCCCCGCTCGACGTGGTGGCCTGGCACGGCACGCACGTCCCGTACGTCTACGACCTGCGGAAGTTCAACGTCATCGGGACCATCAGCTACGACCACCCGGACCCGTCCATCTTCACGGTCCTGACCTCGCCCTCCGACACGCCGGGCCTGGCGGGCGTGGACTTCGTGGTGTTCGCCCCGCGCTGGCTGGTCGGCGAGGACACCTTCCGTCCGCCGTACTTCCACCGCAACGTGATGAGCGAGTACATGGGCCTGATCGAGGGCGCCTACGACGCCAAGGCCGAGGGCTTCGTCCCCGGCGGCGGCTCGCTGCACAACATGATGTCCGCGCACGGACCCGACCGGGAGACCTTCGACAAGGCCAGCGCCGCCGAGCTGAAGCCGCAGAAGATCGACGACGGCCTGGCCTTCATGTTCGAGACCCGCTGGCCGATCACCGCCACCGCCCAGGCGGCCGGCGCCGACCACCTCCAGCGCGGATACGACGACGTCTGGGAGGGGCTGGAGCGCCACTTCCGCGCCTAGGATTCCCCTGCCCCCGCAACGCACCAGCTGAAGTCCCGTACGGAGAACCACCCGTGACCGCCTTCGCCCCCGACTCCCTGGTCCTGAACCGGAAGCTGCCGCTCTGGTACCAGGTCTCCCAGTCGCTGCGCGCCTCGATACTCGGGCGCACCCCCGACGCCTCGCTGCGCCTGCCGACCGAGGAGCAGCTCGCCGAGCACTACGGGGTGAGCGTGCTCACGATGCGCCAGGCGCTCAAGGAGCTGGAGGGCGAGGGCCTCATCAGCCGGCACCGCCGGCGGGGCACCTTCATCGAGCCGGGCGCCCGCCGCAGCGCCCCGGTGCGGCTGCTGGGCTCGGTCGACGCGATCGTGGCCCAGCAGTCGGGCGAGCGGACGACGGTCCTCGGCCGCGAGCGGACGCCGGTGTCCGGGGAGCTGCTGGAGCACTTCCCGGACCTGCCGGAGGTGGTCACGTACCGCCGCCTGCGGTACGACGGCCAGAGCGGGGAGCCGACGAACTGGGCGGAGAACGCGGTGCGCCCCGAGCTCGCGGACGCGGTGGACCTCGCCGACCTGGAGCGCTGGCCGATGACCAAGGTGCTGCGCGACGTCGTGGGCGTGCGGATCAGCCGGATCACGGACACCGTCGAGGCGCGCCTCGCCGACCCGGAGACGGCCGAGCTGCTGCGGGTGCCGCTGCTGAGCCCGATCCTGCACTACACCGGGGTCACGTACGGGGAGGACGGGCACGTGGTCGACGTGGCCCGGATCCGCTACCGGGGCGACCGGTTCTCCTTCACGGTCACCGTCGACGCCCCCTGAGCGGGCCCCGGGAGCCCCTGGAGCCCCGCAGGCCCCGGGGGCCCCACAAGCCCCGGGGGCCCCGGACGCGCGCTACTTCTGCTGCTCGTTCTCCTCGGTGAGGCGCTCGCCCTCCGCCTGTGAGGGCGTGGTGCGCATCGTCTGGGGGTGGTGGCGCTGCTCCTTCTGCCGCTCGTCCATGTCCTCGTCGAGCCGCTCGCCCTCGGCCTGCGAGGGGGTCGAATACTCGTCGTACTGACTCATGGCCGGCTCCTCGCTCGGTACGGATACCCACGTAGGTGACGGACGCGTACATAAGGAGCGTAACCCTTCGGCCGGGACGCGGCCCGGGCCCGGCCGGCCGTCGCTACCATCTGCCGGGTGAGCGAAGACGTACCGCTGCTGGACGATCTGATGCCCTGGGCCGTGAGCGGCCTGCGCCTGGGCCGTGCCTGGGTCGCGGCCCCCGACCCGGCCACGCTGCGCGCCCGCTGGACGGCCCTGACCGGGGCCGAAGGGCCGGAGCGCGAGAGGCTGTTCCGGCCGAGCCGGGCCCGTACGCCCGCCGCCGGTGCGGCCGCCCTGCCGGGGCAGCGCTCTGCGGCCACCGCCCGCTTCACCGACGACCCCGGCCCCTTCCCGGACCCCGTACGGGTGCTCCGCGCGCCCTTCGACGAGCAGTGGCTGCTGCCCGACCAGCGGCTCATCGACGCGGCCCGCCCCGAGCTGTGGCGGGTCCTGGACGGGCAGCAGCTGTTCCTGCTGGAGCACCCGGGCCTGCTGGTCACCGCCCACCTCCCAGCCGGCCGGCTCGGCCGGATCCGCCCGCTGCACCGGCGGCCGGGCGGCGCCGAGGCGAACCTCGCTCCGGGCCTGCCGGCGCTGCTCGGGTCCCGCTACGGGGGCTGGGTCACCCCGGAGGACGTGCTGTGCTGGATCCTGGCGGCCGGGCGCCCCGGGGTCCGGGGGTACGAGGTCCCGCTCACGGCCGACCCCGAGCGCTGGCGGGCCGGGCTGGAGCTGGGCCACCGGCTGCTCACGGTGCAGCTGCGCGGGGCGCGCGGCGGGGAGCCGCCCCGGCTGCCGGGCGGGCGGCGGCCGTACGTCCGGTCGGCGGTGACGGCCTGGCCCCAGGAGCTCGCGTACGACGCGGAGACGGAGACCCTGTCCATCGGGGACGGGGCCGTCTCGCCCGTCCCGGCCGGGGCCTGGGAGTACGAGGCGCAGGGCGTGCGGGTGCTGGAGTCCTGGTTCGCGGCCCGGAGTGCGCACCGGGATCCGGGGGTGCGGGGGCTGGAGGGGTTCGGGCCGGCCGAGTGGCCGCAGTCCTGGACCTCGGAGCTGCTCGCGCTGGTGACGACGCTGGCGCTGCTGGCCGATCTGGCACCGGAGCGGGCGGCGTTCACGGCGGGACCGCCGCTTCCGGCCGCCGAACTGACGGCGGCCGGGGTGCTGCCCCCGCCGCGCTGGTCCCGCCGGCCGGCATCGGTGCTGGACCACCAGGAGGAGGGCCCGGGCGGGCAGTTCGCCCTGCTCTGACGCCCGCGGGCGGGCCGGGCCGCCGGCCCCTGGCACCGGCCGGACCGTGGCGGCCGCCCCGGCGGCGTGCGGGGCGGGGCCCTACGTCAGGCACGCCGGAGGCCTGCGTCCGGCCCGCCGGGGGCCTGCGTCGGGCACGTCGGCGCCCTGCACCTGGCACCCCCGGGGCTCTGTGTCCGGCACACCGGGCCCTGCGTCCGGAACGCCGGCGCCCTGCGTCCGGCACCCCGGGAGCCTGCATCCGGCACTCCGGGGCCTGCATCCGAGACGCCGGGGCCCTGCGTCCGGCACACCAGCGCCCTGCATCCGGCACACGGGGCCTGCGCCCGGCACACCGGCGCCCTGCGCCCGCACCCCGGGGCCCCGCATCCGGCACACCGGGCCCTGCGTCCGGCCCGCCGGAGGCCTGCGTCCGGCACGCCGGGGCCGCGCGGCGCCGCTCCCCGCCCCGCGCTTCCCGCGCCCCTCCCCCCGGCTACCGCCGGCGGGGTCGCGTCGCGCCCGCCCGGGCTGGGGCTGAGGGCTACGCCGCCCACGCCCCCAGCAGGCGGGATACCGCGCGGTCGAAGACGGCCGCCATGTCCAGGCCCGTTCCCGGGACCGGGTCGCCCGGGGTGAGGGCTGCCGTGAGGCGGGGGTACTCGCCCGTCGCGAGCCGGGAGCCGAGCCAGGCCATGCGGACGCCCTGTTCGGCGTCCTCGCTCCAGGGCAGTGAGCGGGCCCGTTCGGCGGTGGCCAGCTCCCCGGCCACGAAGGTGGCCACCGTGCCGTTGATCGCCGCGACCAGCTCCAGCTTCTCGCCCCCCGACACCTCCAGCGGTTCCAGGCAGGCCAGGCTGTGCTCGAGGTAGCGCAGGGCGTGCGGGCTGAAGCCGTAGACGGGGCTCAGCAGCCGGGGCAGCCAGGGGTGGCGGTGCATCAGGGCCCGGGTCTGGCGGGCCAGGGCGAGCAGGTCGGCGCGCCAGTCGCCGGTCGGCGGCGTCAGGTCGTACTCGGCGCCGACGGCGTCGACCATCAGCTCGTACAGGTCCTCCTTGCGCGGGACGTAGTTGTACAGGGACATCGTCCCGGCGCCGATCCCGGCGGCCACGCGCCGCATCGAGACGGCCTCGATCCCCTCCGCGTCGGCGATCCGGACCGCCTCGGCCGCGATCGAGTCGCGGCTGTGCGCGGGCCGGGGCCCGCGGCCGGCCCGCTGCGGGCGGGCCCAGATCACTTCGGGTTCAGCGGGACGTCCGCCGGCAGCCATCGGTCACATCACCTCGTCGTCTCGCGACCCTCGCCCCCCATCTTAGTTACGTACACCGTACGTAATGCGGTACGGTGCAGCCATGACAACTACGTACGCCGTACTTAGTGAAGGTCTGGAGAAGCACTACGGCGAGGTGTCCGCCCTGCGCGGGCTGGACCTCGCCGTCCCGGAGGGCACCGTGTGCGGGCTGCTGGGCCCCAACGGCGCCGGCAAGACCACCGCCGTGCGGATCCTGACCACGCTCACCGCACCCTCCGCCGGCCGGGCCCTGGTCGCGGGCCACGACGTCGTCCGCGCCCCGGCCGCCGTACGCCGCGCCATCGGCGTCACGGGCCAGTACGCCTCCGTCGACGGGGACCTGACGGGCCGCGAGAACCTCCGGCTCTTCGCCCGCCTCGCCGGACTGCGCGGACGCCCCGGCCGCGAGCGCGCCGACGCCCTGCTGGAGCGGTTCGGGCTCACCGGGGCCGCCGACCGGGTCGCCTCGACCTGGTCGGGCGGGATGCGCCGGCGCCTGGACCTGGCCGCCGGGCTGATCACCCGCCCCCGCGTGCTCTTCCTCGACGAGCCCACCACCGGCCTGGATCCGGCGGCCCGCGAGGGGATCTGGACGGCGGTACGAGAGCTGGCGGACGAGGGCACCACCGTCCTGCTCACCACCCAGTACCTGGAGGAGGCCGACCGGCTCGCCGACGACATCGTCGTCGTCGACCGGGGCCGGGCCGTCGCCACCGGCACCCCGGCCGTGCTCAAGTCCCGGATCGGCGCCCGCGCCGAGGTCACCGTCGCCGAACAGCCCGCGGTCGCCGGGGCCGCCGTCGTGCTCGACCGGCTCACCGGCGGCCGGCCCGCCCTGGACGAGGAACGCCTGACGGTCGGCGTGACCGTGCTGGACCCCGCGCTCACCCTGCCCCGGATCATCCGCGAGCTCGACACCGCCGGCATCCCGGTGACCGACGCGAGCCTGCGCCCGCCCACCCTCGACGAGGTGTTCCTGCGCCTCACCCGCACCCCCTCCGCCCTCACGGACGAGAAGGAGAAGGCCGCGTGACCACCCTGCTGTCGGACGGCGGCGCCGTCCTCACCCGCCAGTTGCAGAAGGCCCGGCACGCCCCGGCCCTGCTGATCCTGACCCAGACCATGCCGGTGACGATGCTGCTGTTCTTCGGCTACGTCTTCGGCAGCGCCCTGGCCATGCCGGGCGCCGAGTACCGGGAGTTCCTGGTGCCCGGGCTGCTCGCCGCCACGGCCGCGAACGGCCTGATGACCGGCATGTTCACCGCCGCCCAGGACGCCCACCGGGGGGTGATGGACCGGTTCCGGACCCTGCCGATGAGCCGGACCGCCGTCCCGCTGGGGCAGACGGCCGCCGACCTGCTGACCACGGCGGTGTCGATGGTGCCGCTGATGCTGGTGGGACTGGCCATGGGCTGGCGGGCCGAGAGCGGGCTGCCGGGCGCGCTGGGCGCCCTCGGCGTGCTGCTGCTGTTCCGCTTCGCCGCCGCCTGGGCCGGCACCTACCTGGGACTGGTCAGCCGCAGCGAGGAGGCCGCCGGCCAGCTGGGCAGCGCCACGTTCGTCCTGCCGATGCTGTCCAGCGCCTACCTGCCGACGGCCGGGCTGCCCGGGTGGCTGCGGACGGTCGCGGAGTGGAACCCGATCAGCTCCGTCGCCACCGCCGTCCGCGAGCTGTGCGGGAACGCGGGCGGCGCGGCCGCGCCGGGCGCGGCATGGCCGGCGGAGCATCCGGTGGCGGGGGCGGTGCTGTGGTCGCTGCTGCTCCTGGCCCTGTTCGTGCCGCTCGCCACGCGCCGGTTCGCGTCCGGCCGGGGCTGAACGCCCACGGCGGGGCAGGGGGGTGACAGATCCGGCTCCCACCCGGTAGGCAGGGCCCATGACCACCGAACCCCTCCCGCTCGCCGGAATCACCGTCGTCGCCGTCGAACAGGCCGTCTCCGCGCCCTTCGCCACCCGTCAGCTCGCCGATCTCGGCGCCCGGGTGATCAAGGTGGAGCGTCCCGACGGCGGCGACTTCGCGCGTGCCTACGACACCGCCGCCGGGGGCCTGGCCTCGCATTTCGTCTGGGCCAACCGGGGCAAGGAGTCCCTCGCCCTGGACCTGAAGGACCCGCGCGGGCTGGAGGTGCTGCACGGCCTGCTGCGCGGCGCCGACGTGTTCGTGCAGAACCTGGCGCAGGGGGCCGCCGCCCGCCTGGGGATCGACGCGGCCGCACTGTGCGCGCGCTACCCGCGGCTGGTCGCCGTGGACGTCTCGGGATACGGCGAGGGGGGCCCGTACGCCCACAAGCGCGCCTACGACATGCTCGTGCAGTGCGAGGCGGGGCTGGTGTCGGTGACCGGGACGCCGGAGCGGCCCGTGAAGGCGGGGATCCCGGCGGCCGACATCGCGGCCGCCATGTACGCCTTCTCGGGGGTGCTCGCGGCGCTGCTGCGGCGCGGGACCACCGGGCGCGGCGGGCCGGTGGAGATCTCGATGCTGGAGTCGCTCGCCGAGTGGATGGGGCATCCGCTGCACCACACGATGCACGGCGGGGAACAGCCCGTACGGACGGGCCTGGCGCACGCCGTCATCGCGCCGTACGACGCCTACGCGACGGCCGACGGGGACCGGGTCCTGCTGTCGGTGCAGAACGACCGCGAGTGGCGGCGGCTCGCCCGCGAGGTGCTGGAGCGGCCGGAGCTGGCCGAGGATCCCGCGTACGCGACCAACGCGGCCCGTACCCGGGGGCGTGCGGACACCGACGCGGTGGTGGCCGGGGCGCTGGGCAAGCTGGGGGCCGACGAGGCGGTGGAGCGGCTGGAGGCGGCCGGGATCGCCTGCGCTCGGCTCAACTCGGTGGCGCAGCTGGCCGGGCACCCGCAGCTGGCGGCGCGGGACCGCTGGCGGGAGGTGGACACGGCGGTGGGCCCGCTGCGGGCGCTGCTGCCGCCGATCGGGCTGCCGGGTGGCGCGGAGGCGCGGATGGGAGCGGTGCCCGCGCTTGGCGAGCACACCGACGCCCTGCTGCGCGCCCTGGGGATGACGGGCGAACGGATCGCGGAACTCCGCGGGGACGGTGTGGTCGCCTGAGGCCGGGGTGCCGGGGCCGGGGCTCCGGCGCGGTGCGCGCGCCGGAGGACGCCGGGTGAAGGGGACGGGGACGGGGCCGGGTGCAGCCGGACGGGCCGGCTGCGCTACGGGGACGGTCGCCGGGGGCGGTCAGGCGCGACGGCTGCCGAAGAGGGTGCGCCGCAGCCTGCGCAGCGGCGCGAACAGCGCGACGCGCGCGCTCCGGCTCCGCTGCACGTGGGTGTGGTCGCGCGAGGTGAGCTCGCGCATCAGCAGGGTCGCCTCGGCCACCTCGTGGCGCGGGGCTGCGGGCCCGCCCAGCACGGCGAGATGGCGGTCGAGGCGCGAGCTGGTCGCGCTGCTCCCGCAGGTGATGGCAGGCACGCGGGGCGGCCTGCTGCGCATCGTTATCTGTTCCATGTCTCTCCCCACCCGTATGAAGGCACCCGGCCCGGGCAGGCTAACCCTATCGCCTGCGCTATGTCCTCGGGTATCCCGGTGGTGTGAATTACCCCTGTGAGTACGGGTAGTTGACGATTACTCAGCGGAGTCGACCGTCACTCTCCGTACGAGATGCGGCACTTGGGAACACGCTCCGTGAGGGCCGCACAGAGTGTCGTCACGAGGGGGGCCGACGGAGCCCCGCTGCGCTAACTTGGAGTGATCACCTCGTGACGCAGGGGGGAATCGCGTGAGCGCGAACGAAAGCGGGGAGTCCGGGCGTGTCATCGCCGGCCGGTACCGGCTGCTCGGGCCGCTGGGCCACGGCGGCATGGGCGTCGTGTGGCGCGCCCGCGACGAGGTGCTCGCCCGGGAGGTCGCGGTCAAGGAGGTGCGCGCGCCCGCCGGGCTGGACCCGGCCGAGGTCGCGCGGCTGTACCGGCGGCTGGAGCGGGAGGCCTGGGCCTCGGCGCGGGTCTCGCACCGCGGGGTCGTCACGGTCTACGACGTGGCCTCCGAGGAGGGCCGGCCCTGGATCGTGATGGAGCTGGTGCGCGGGCTCTCGCTGGCGGAGGTGCTGGAGGGCGAGGGGCCGATGACCCCGCAGCGGACCGCGCACCTCGGCGAGCAGGTGCTGGCGGCGCTGCGCTCGGCACACGGGGCGGGGGTGCTGCACCGGGACGTGAAGCCCGCCAACGTGCTGGTCGCCAACGACGGGCGGGTGGTGCTGAGCGACTTCGGGATCGCGAGCCTGGCGGGCTCCTCACCGATCACGATGACCGGAGAGGTGATCGGGTCCCCCGAATTCCTGGCGCCGGAACGGGCGTTGGGCCGTGAGCCCGGTCCGGAGTCGGACCTCTGGTCGCTCGGGGTGATGCTGTACGCGGCCGTGGAGGGGGTCTCGCCGTTCCGGCGGGAGACCCCGGTGGCCACGCTGGAGGCCGTGGTGGAGGCGGAGTTCCCGCCGCCCCGGCGGGCCGGTCCGCTGGAGCCGGTGCTGGAGGGGCTGCTGCGCAAGGACCCGGCCGCGCGGCTGCCCGCGGCGGAGGCGGCCCGGATGCTGCGGATCATCGGCGCGGGTGGCGCCGTACGGGACCCCGCCGGGCCGGTGTGGGACCCGCAGGCGCCGACGGCGGTGGTGGCGGGGCCGTACGAGGGGCCGCGCCGGGGGCCGTACGAAGAGGCTCCGGGCCCCGCCGCGCCCTCGCCCGGGCAGCCTCCGCCGGGGAGCGGGGCCGGGGTGGTGCTGACCGTCGGCATCGCGGTGCTGCTGGCCGTGCTGGTCCTGCTGGTGTGGCTGCTGCTGCGCGACACCGGGGGCGGTGACGGGGCGGCGGGGAGCCCGGCCACTGCGGAGCCCGCGCGGTCCACGCCGGCTTCGGCCTCCCCGTCCCCCTCCCCGCCGGCGACCACGGGTCCCGCGCAGGAGGTCACCCTGTACGCGCACACCCTGCGGGCCGCCTACGCCGGGAGCTGCCCGCCGCCGGGGACGGGCGCGCCCTCGTTCACCGCCACCATCGAGGTGGCCCGGACGCCGGCCGTGGTGGAGTACCGCTGGGCGAGGCTCGACGGGTCCACGTCCGCGGCCCCGTGGCAGAGCATCACGTACGAGGCGGGCGGGGCGCGGACCCGTCAGCTCGACCACGAGGAACCCGTGGGCGGACCGGGCGAGAACGTGCGGGACGCGGTACGGCTGGAGGTGCGCGCTCCGCAGCTGAAGACCTCGGCCTGGCTGGAGTTCTCCGTGGCGTGCGAGAGGGAGACCCCGACGGGCGGGGCCTCCACTCCCCCTGCGGCGAGCCCGTCGGGCCCGCCCGCCGGGACGTCGGCGCCGCCTTCCGGGCCGGCGCCGACGGGGAGCCCGGCGGTCAGTCCTTAGGCCTTGCCGCTCAGGCCCGTACCGCTCAGGCCGTACCGCTCAGGCCTTGCCGCTGAACACGGGGAGGTAGCCGCCGGACTGGCCGGTGGCGGTGGGGTGGTACGACTCGCCGATGTTGGCCCAGTTGACGCTGTGCAGCCAGGCGTCCCCGGAGCAGATCTCGTGGCCGGTGAAGGCGCCGGCCACCGAGGCGAAGGTGAACCCGTGGTCGGCGGCGCGCTTGGCGATGGCGGCGTTGAGGTAGTCGGAGGCGCCGTTGATGGCGGAGCGCTCGCCCTCGGTGAGTCCGGCGACGCAGCTGCCGTTCAGCTTGTAGAAGCGGGGATAGCCGAGCACGACCACCTTGGCGGAGGGGGCGCGGCCGCGGATGGCGTCGTAGACCCGGTCGAGCTGGCCGGGGAGGGTGGAGTCGACGTACGCCTTGGCCTGGTTGACGCGGTTGACACAGGTGGACTCGGACTGGAGGACACAGGTCGTCATCACGTCGGAGAAACCGGCGTCGTTGCCGCCGATGGTGATGCTGACGAGGTCTGTGCCGGAGTTGAGCGGGCCGAGCTGGCCGGAGAGGACGTCTCCGGTGCGGGCGCCCGAACAGGCGGTGAAGGCGAAGCTCTGCGGGGCGTGGGCGACGGCCCACAGCGCGGGGTAGGCGCGGGTGGTGCGCTTGCAGTCACCGCTGGCGGAGTCGTAGTTTCCGGCGCCGACGCCGGAGGAGTACGAATCGCCGAGGGCGACGTAGCCGAAGTCGGCCTGGGCGGCGGCCTCACCGGCGCCGAACAGGGCGGCTCCGGCGGCGAGGAGGAGGGAGGAGGCCAGGGCTGCGACGCGGGACATTCTCATGCTCATGTGTGCGGCTCCTTGTGGGGGTTACTCCTCAGTCGTTGGTACAAGCAGCCGGGGATGGCCGGAAGTGTTCATGCCAAGAATTTTCGGGGTGGGATCGGCGGCGGAATCTTCACGCGCGAGGGGTTTGAAGAGGTGACCCGTCCACCCGTTCCGGCGAAACACGGGTGCGGGAGGGCAGTTCGTGCCGGATCATGGGCGCCATGCCAGCAGACCCGCATGACGCGCTGCCGATCCGGCTCCACGTGGACGATAGTGACTCTCCGTCGGATGTCGTGGACGCGCTCTTCCTCGGCCGGTTCGCGACCGGCGAGCAGCCGTACGCGCAGAGCGTCACCATCGAGCGGGTGAAGACGGAGGCCACACTGCTGCCCCCGCAGGCCACCGTGCTCCGCTCGGCCCGCGACACCGACCGCAGCGCCACGCTCGCCGAGGGCGAGGGCTGGACGGTGCTGGTCTCCCGCTGGAGCCGGGGCGCGGACGTGACGGTCACCGCGGTCAGCGAGGAGCTCGCGCAGCGGGTGCTCGGCCAGGCCACGGACGGGGCCCAGGACGAGCCCGAACCGCAGCCGGAGAACGTCACGATGGGCTTCTGGTACGTCTCCCCGCGCCGGGGCCCGTACCGGACGACCCGGCAGATCTCGGCCGGTACGTGGGCCGAGGTGCGGCCGAACTACACGGCGCCGGTGGCCACGGCGATGGACCGGCTGATGAAGGTGACCCCGGACGACATCGCCGGACGGCTGCTGCTGTTGCACGGGCCGCCGGGGACGGGCAAGACCTCCGCGCTGCGGACGCTGGCCCGCTCGTGGCGGGACTGGTGCCAGGTGGACTGCGTCCTGGACCCGGAGCGTCTGTTCAACGACGTGGGCTACCTGATGGACATCGCGATCGGCGAGGACGAGGGCACCGCGAAGGGGCGCTGGCGGCTGCTGCTGCTGGAGGACTGCGACGAGCTGATCCGCGGCGAGGCCCGGCACACGGCGGGTCAGGCGCTGTCGCGGCTGCTGAACCTGACGGACGGCCTGCTGGGGCAGGGCCGCAACGTACTGGTCGGGGTCACGACCAACGAGGACCTGGAGCGGCTGCACCCGGCGGTGGTCCGGCCGGGGCGGTGCCTGGCCCGCATCGAGGTCGGCCGGCTGACGCACCGGGAGGCGGTGGAGTGGCTCGGCACCGACGAGGGGGTCTCCCGGGAGGGGGCGACCCTGGCGGAACTCTTCGCCCTCCGGCGGGGAACGGGACCGGCGGCGGTGCTTCCGGCGCAGCCGCAGTCGGAGGCGGGCCTCTACCTCTGAGCGCCTTCCGGTGCCCGGGCGGGGCCTCCCGGGGGCGCCGCCCCCGGACTCAGCGCCTCAAGCGCCGGAGGGGCTGCGGTTTCGCCGCGCGACATCCGGCCCGCGCGGCGTTCGAGCGCACGGGCGCGCAGCGCACGTACGGGGCCGGGGGCTACCTCGCCGCGTAGCGGGCCCGGAGGGCGGCCGTGGCCGCGGCCAGCGCCTCGGCTTCCGTGAGGCCCAGCCGGTGGGCCCGTTCCGCGAACGCCTGCGCGGCGAGGGCGGCCTCCTGCGAGGACCCCTCACCGGCGGCGACGAACGTCCCGTTCCGCCCCCGTGTCTCGATCACCCCGTCGGCCTCCAGCGCCCGGTAGGCCTTCGCGACGGTGTTCGCCGCCAGCCCCAGCTCCTCCGCCAGCCCCCGCACCGTCGGCAGCTTGAAGCCCGCCGGAAGCCGGCCGGAGCGGGCCCGGTCCGCGATCTGCGCGCGCAGCTGTTCGTACGGGGCCGCCGAGCCTGCCGCGCCGTCGATCTTGAGCCTGAGTGGGGTGGTCGAGGTCACGCGCCGATTGTAATTCGCGGGCGCCGGGGGCGGATCCGCCCGTAACGTCGCCGGTATGAGCCTCCACGCCGTCCGCGTCCGCGATCTGCGCCCCGACGACCCCACGGACGCCGAGTCCGTCGTACGGGTGCGCCGCGCCGCCCTCCCCTTCCTGGTGACCACCCCGGCCGGCGTGGCCTTCGAGCTGGGCTCCGCGCACCCCTCCGCGCGCTACCGCCTCCTGGTCGCCGAGACCGCCGACGGCCGTACGGTCGGCACCGCCCAGGTCGGCCTCGCCCACGACAGCCCCGAGCCCGGCCGGTCCTACGTCAACGCCTACGTCGACCCAGCCCACCGCGCCCTCGGCGCCGGCACCGCCCTGCTGCGCGCGGCGGAGGGGCACCTGGCCGCGCAGGGGGCCGTGGACGTGTACGCCTGGGTGCTCGACGAGCCCGCCCACCGGGCCTTCGCCGAGCGGCACGGCTACCGCGCGAGCCGGTCCGCGCACTTCCTGCGCCTGGACCTGGCGGCGGCCGCCCTCCCGCCGCTCCCCGACGTCCTGCCCGCCGGGGTGGAACTGCGCCCGGCCTCGGCCTTCGCCGACGACCCCCGTCCGCTCTACGAGGCCGACGCCGAGGCCACCGCCGACGAGCCGGGCGACGTCCCGGCCGAACTGGACGACTACCAGGAGTGGCTGGACGGCGTCTGGCACGATCCGACCCTCGACCACGGGCTGACCTCGGTCGCCCTCGTCGACGGGACCGTGGCCGCCTTCTCGGCCGCCCGGACCGACGGCCGCACCCGCTACTCCTCGGCGATGACCGGCACCCGGCGCGCCTTCCGCGGCCGGGGCCTGGCCAAGCTCGCCAAGACGGACTCGCTGCGCCGGGCGCGCGCGGCGGGGTACACCGAGGCCTTCACCGGCAACGACGCCGGGAACGAGCCGATGCTCGCGATCAACGCATGGTTCGGATACGAGGTCTGCGCGACCGAGACGCGCTTCACGAAGAGGCTTGGAGGAGCATCACGATGAGCACCACCTGGACCATCACCCTCACCAAGGGCGGCCGGACCAAGATCAGCTATCCGGCGGCGCAGCTGGCCGACGACGGGGACCGGATCTCGGTGCGGGCCCCCTGGGCGGCCGAGGGCGTACGGGACTTCGGCTTCGTCCGCTTCGAGCCCGGCGACGTGTTCGTCGAGCACTTCTGGCGGACGCGCTGGTACGCGGTCAAGGAGGTGTGGAGCGGCGAGGGCGTCCTGAAGGGCTGGTACTGCGACGTCACGCGCCCGGCCGTGGTCCGGGACGGCGGGATCCTCGTGGAGGACCTGGACCTGGACCTGTGGGTGTCGGCGGACGGGAAGTCCGTCCTGCGCCTGGACGAGGACGAGTTCGCGGCCAGCGGGCTGACGACGAGCGACCCCGAGGCGGCGTCCCAGGCCGTACGGGCACTGGACGCACTGGAGGAACAGGCCCTCGCGGCGGACGGGCTGAGCGCGCTGCTGGGGTAGCCCGGGCGGGGTTCCTGTGGGGGTGCTTAGCGCTTCCTTAAGCGGAGCCTAAGGATCCCCCCAGGGGCCGCGAAGGCGGCCGAACGGGCTTGCCCGCGGGCTAGCTTGGCCGGGCCAGGGAGGCCGCGGGGCGGCGCCGGGCCCCGACGGGGGCGGCGCCGCGGCGGCCGGTTCCGCTGGTGCACCCCGTCCCGCGCCCGAAGGAGATCCACCCATGCCCGTACGCCGCAGCCGCACCGCCGCCCGTATCGCCGCCGCCGGTCTCGCCCCGCTCGCGGTGGCCGCGTACGCGGCCGTACCGGCCGCCGCCCACGGGTCGATGACGGATCCGGTCAGCCGGGTGGCAGCGTGCTACGCGGAGGGGCCGGAGGCGCCGAAGTCGGCGGCGTGCAGGGCGGCGGTCACCGCGAGCGGGCCGCAGGCCTTCTACGACTGGAACGCGGTGAACATCGCGAACGCGGCCGGGAAGAGCCGGTCCCTGATCCCGGACGGGCAGCTGTGCTCGGCGGGCAACCCCAAGTACAAGGGGCTGGACCTGGCCCGCGCCGACTGGCCGGCCACCCCGATGACGGCCGGGGCGCACACCTTCCGCTACAAGGGCACCGCCCCGCACAAGGGCTCCTTCGAGCTGTACGTGACGAAGGACGGCTACGACCCGTCGAAGCCGCTGAAGTGGTCCGACCTGGAGCCCGCCCCCTTCGCGAAGGTCACCGACCCGGGCATGCGGAACGGCGACTACGTCTTCAGCGGGGTGGTGCCGAAGAAGAGCGGGCGGCACCTCGTCTACAGCGTCTGGCAGCGCTCGGACAGCCCGGAGGCCTTCTACACCTGCTCGGACGTGGTCTTCGGCAAGGACACCGGGAGCGGCGCCGGCGGCGGTACGGGCGCCGTCCCGGGGACGGGCACCGCGGACACCGCGAGCCCCTCCACGCAGCCCTCGCGGCCCGCGCCGGTGGAGCCGCCCAAGGCGCCGACGGACCGCCAGATCTCCGACGGCGCGGGCAAGTCCACCGTGGAGCACGGCGGCCACGGCGACGACGACCCGAGGACGAACGGCGCGGGCGCCGTCTCCCCGGTCGCCGCCGCGCCGGCCTCCGCCCCCTCCCCGGCCGGCGGCAGGGAGGGCTCGAACCTCGCGGAGACCGGCGGGAACGGCGCCACCCCGGCGCTCGCTATCGCCGGCGCCGGGGTGGTGGCCGTCGGTGCGGCCGTGCTGTTCGCCGTGGCCCGCCGCCGCGCGACGGGGCCGGGCCGCAGCGTCCGCTAGCGGGACGGGGTCAGTCGAAGACCGAGGCGCACGTGGTGCGTTCCGCGTGCGCCGGGTCGAGGGCGTTGACCGCCTCGTGCCAGGCGATCCGGTCGGTCAGGCCGATGGCCACGTGCTCCGAGAGGTCCAGGGGGCACAGGTCCTGGAGGACGACGTTGCGCACGGATGCCCCGTCGAGGAAGGCGCTCCGGTACGGGGTGACCACCTCGTCGTACTTGGTCGCGATCACGGTGTACGAGACCCCGGGGACGGTGTCCCCGCCCGCGTTCAGCTTCTGCTGGAAGGGCGATCCGGCGATCTGGTCGGCCAGCCCCGGGGTCGCCGTGCTGATCAGGTCGGCCGCCCCGGGGAAGTACGGGAGCAGCTGGGTGAGTCCGGACAGGGTGGTGCCGTGGTTGTCGGGGGCGAGGCCGACGAGGGCGTTGACCTTGGCGGCGCCGCCCAGGAACTTCAGGTAGTAGCGCGGCATCATGCCGCCCTGGGAGTGGCCGACGAGGTCGGCCTTGGCCGCGCCGGTGGAGGCCAGCACCTTGTCGACGAACGTGTCGAGCTGGCCGGCCGACTTGTCGATGGGGCCGAGCCCGTTGAAGAGGGGCACTCCGGGCAGCTGCCCGTAGTCGAGGGAGTAGACGCAGTAGCCGCGGTGGACCAGGTACGGGGCGAACCCGAGCCAGTTGTCGACGGAGTTGCCGAAGGTGCCGTGGACGAGGACGACCGGGCGGGGGTGTGCGGCGGACGGCTTGCAGGACCAGTCGTTCCAGCCGCTGCTGGGAGCGGACGCCGCCTGCGCCGCGCCGGTGGGGGCGACGAGCGCGGCGGCGGCCAGGGTGAGGACGGCCAGCGGGCGGAGCAGGCGTCTCCAGGGCAGCATCGTGTGATCTCCTCGCGGTCAAGGGGAATGGCGTGGGGGTTCCGTCCCGTGATCCGGATCACAAGGGGGGCTGCTGCCGCTAAATTACGGGCGAGTAGCAAGACTTGGAAGTTACGCGTCGGTAAAAACTCGCGTGTCCAGCGTGTCTCCAGTACCGCTCGGGAAGGATGGACGGGTTCCGACCCCCACCCCGAGGTGATCGCCGTCGTGCACGAGGCCCCTGGAGCCGGTACCGCCCTGGCCACCCCGCCCGAGCTGGCGGCCGACCCGCTGGTGGCCGCCGTCACGGAGACGGCCGTACGGGTGCTGCGGCCGGAGGCGGAGCGGACCGAGGCCGAGGGGGTGCCCCCCGCACACCTGGACGCGCTCGGTTCCTGCGGCGCGTACGGGCTGATCGGATACGAACCGGGGGTGGGTTCCGGCCTCACGGCCCGTCAGGTGGTCCGGGAGGTCCACGAGGTGCTGGCGGCGGTGGACCCGTCGACCTGGTTCGTGTGGACCCAGCACGTGCCGCTGGCCAAGGCCCTGGTCCAGGCGGCCGGCCCGGCGGGGGCCGCCCTGCGCGGGAGCTGGCTGCCCGGCCTCGTGCGCGGGGAGCGGCGCCCCACGGCGGGCTACGCCTTCCTGCGCCGTCCGCGTCCGCCCGTCACCGCGGAGCGGGTCCGGGGAGGGTGGCGGCTGACCGGGACGATGCCGTGGGTGACGGGGTGGGGGGTGGCCGACTCCCTGTACGCCGGCGCCGTCACCGGCTCCGACGAGGCGGTCCTCGCCCTGGTCGAGTGCGCCCCCGGCGGCGCGGCGCAGGGGCTGGGCACCGCTGCCGACGGGGCCCCGCTGTGGGCGATGCGTGGTACCCACACGGCCTCCGTCGAGCTGCGCGGGGTCCTCGTGCCGGACGCCCGGGTGCTCGGCGTCGTGCCCCGGGCCGACTGGATCCGGGCCTACGACCTGGAGAACGCCGACGCCCAGCCGGCCGTCTTCGGCCAGCTGCGCGCCACGGCCGACTTCCTGCTCCGCTCGGCCCCGTACGAGGAACTCGGCCTGCGCCTCGCCGAGAAGACCGCCCGGATGCGCGCCGAGGCCTACGCCCTGCGCGACGGGCTCCCGGCCGGCGAGGGCGTCCGGGACCGCCTCCGGCTGCGGGCGGCCGTCCTGGATCTGGCCGTGCGGGCGGCGGCCGCCTGCGTGACCGTCTCCGGCGGCCGCGCGATCCAGTACGGGCACACCGCCGGCCGGCTCTCCCGCGAGGCCCAGTTCCACCTGGTCCAGGCCCAGACCACCCCGCTGCGCACGGAGACGGCCCGGCTGCTGCTGGGGGACGTGTGAGGTGCCCCGCGGGTCACCCCCGCCGAGGCCCCGACCGAAGTCGGCGCGAGGGAGCCCTAAAAGAGCGCCGCCGGGCGGACCGTGCCCGGGCCGAAGCGGGCGTTGGCACGGTCGATGGCGGCCTCCACCGTCAGGCGGGCCTCGCGCACCGGGTCCAGGGAGAGCTGCCGGGCCACGGCCTCCGCGGCGGTGAGGTCCTCGGCGCGCAGCACCATGCCGGTCAGCCGGGCCCGTTGCAGACCGGCCGCGTCCATCAGGCGGTAGGCGAGGGTGCGGAGGTCCTCGTCGTGGGCGGAGGGTTCCGTCAGCCGCCGGGAGCGTTCCCAGCGGGTGCCGCCCGCGAACTGGAGGGTCAGGCACAGCGACCGGGCGGCCTGGCCTCGTCCGCGCAGCTGTGCGCCGAGCCGGACCACCAGGCCGAGCAGGGCGGCCCGGGCGCGCGGGCCGTCCAGTTCCTGGCGGGCGAAGCCGGTGCGGACGGCGGCGGAGGCGGGCAGGTCGCGCGGGGTGACCGGGCGCGGGTCGATCCCGTGGGCGCGCTCCGCGACGAGCCGGCCGGCCCGTTTGCCGAGGATCCGCTCCAGGACCCCGGGCGGGACCCGGGTGAGCGCCCCGACGGTGTGCAGCCCGTACCCGCGCAGCGCCTCGGCCTGGCGGGAGCCGAGCCCGTGCAGGTCCTCCACGGGCAGGGGGGCGAGGAAGCCGGCCACCCGGTCCCCGGGTACGGCCAGGACCCCGCCGGGGCCGGCGATCCGGGCAGAGGCCATGGCCGCCACGGCCCAGGTGCCGGCGACCCCGATCCGTACGTCCGTGCCCAGCCGGGCCACCGCGCGCAGCCGGACCACCTCGGCGATCCGGCCGGCGCCCGCGCCGAAGTACCGCCGGGCGCCGCGCACCTGGACCAGCGCGGCCCTCGGCGGCAGGGCCTGGACCAGCGGGGAGAACTCCCGCAGCAGCTCCAGCACCTCGCGGTAGCCCTCCCCGGACAGGGCGGGGGCGCAGCGGACGTGCAGGACGCCGCTCCCGTCGGGGGCGGCCGGGGCGGCTGCGTGCCGGAGGGCGGGGGCCGTCGTCATCCCGCGCTCCCCGGGCTGGAGTGCCACAGCTTGCGGCCGGTCGCGGCGCGCTCGCCGGGGGGCTGGAGGTCGGCCCAGGGGTTCATCTCGTAGCCGGTCGGCAGGTGGATGCGCCGGCCGCTGTCGCCGGGCCCCTCCGGCAGGGGCCGCGCCAGCCGTGCGGTGACCGCCTCCAGGCCCTCGTCCTCGCGCAGCCGCACCAGTTCGGCGAGGTCCCAGGCGGCCGCCCCGACCACGCTCAGGCTCTGCGGGCCGCGCCGCTGGACGACGCCGCGCACCAGCAGCAGGAAGGAGTGGAAGACGGTGTGCGCGCAGGCCTCCTGGCTGTCGTCGAAGAAGGCCAGGTCGACGAGGCCGGTGCCGTCGTCCAGGGTGGTGAAGATGACCCGCTTCCCGGAGCGGATCGGCGGGGTCTGGGTGGCCGCCTTGGCGCCGGCGACGAGCACGGTCCGCCCGTGCGCGGTCTCGCGCAGGCGGCGGGCCGGGACCACGCCCAGCTCGGCGAGGAAGGCGTGGTGGTCGTCCATCAGGTGGCGGGAGGTGTCCATGCCGAGGACGCCGAGTTCGGCGCTGAGCCGTTCGGCGTCGGTCAGGTCGGGCAGTCCGACGAGGGCGGTGGACCGGCCGCCGCCGAGCGGGAGCTGGGCGGCGCCCCGGGCTCCGGCGGCACGCTGGGCGCCGTGGAGTTCGGTCAAGTGCAGCAGCAGGTCACGGCGGTTGGCGGCGAACGCGTCCAGCGCGCCGACCTGCGCGAGGCGTTCGGCCACCGGGCGGCCCGGGTGGGCGCGGTCCCAGAAGTCGCGCAGGGAGGCGTACGGCTGTCCGGCCTCGATGCGCAGGGCCTCGGCCTCGCTGATGCCGTGGACGTCGGAGAGGGCGAGCCGCAGCCCCCAGCGCCCGGCCCCCTTACGATCCGCACCACCGGACACCAGTTCGATGCGGTGGGCGGTCGCCGAGCGGTTCACGTCCAGCGGCAGCACCGGCACGCCGCGCCGCCGGGCGTCGGCCAGCAGCAGCCGCTTGGGGTACATGCCCGGGTCGTGGGTGAGCAGTCCGGCGTAGAAGGCCGCCGGGTGGTGGGCCTTGAGCCAGGCCGACTGGTACGTGGGCACGGCGAAGGCCACGGCGTGCGCCTTGCAGAAGCCGTAGCTGCCGAAGGCCTCGACGATCTCCCAGGTCCGGGCGACCACCTCCGGGGAGTAGCCGCGCCCGGCGGCGGCCGCCGCGAACCAGGCCTTGATGCGGCCCTGCGACTGGGGGTCGGAGAGCCCGCGCCGCACCCGGTCGGCCTCGTCGCGGCCGCAGCCGGTCATGACGTGCACGATCTCGATGATCTGCTCGTGGAAGACCACCACCCCGTAGGTCTCGCGCAGCGCGTCGGCGAGGTCCGGGTGCGGGAAGCGGACCGGGGCCCGCCCGTGCCGGGCCTCGATGAAGGGCCGCACCATGTCGGCGGCGACCGGGCCGGGACGGAAGAGGGAGATGTCGACGACCAGGTCGTGGAAGGCGTCCGGCTGGAGCCGTCCGACCAGGTCGCGCTGGCCGGGGGACTCGATCTGGAAGCAGCCCAGCGTCTCGGCCGAGCGGATCAGCTCGTACGTCGCCGGGTCGCCCGGCGGGACCTGCGCGGGGTCGTCGAGGTCGAGCTCCTCCCCCGTGGCGCGGCGCAGTTCCGCGACGGCGTGGGCCATCGCGGACTGCATGCGCACGCCCAGCACGTCGAGTTTGAGGAGTCCGAGGTCCTCCACGTCCTCCTTGTCGAACTGGGACATGGGGAACCCTTCGCCGCTGGTGGGGACCACGGGGGTGCGTTCCAGGAGGGTGGCGTCGGAGAGCAGCACCCCGCACGGGTGCATGGCGGTCCCGCGCGGCAGCGCGTCCAGGGCCTCGACGAGGTCCCACATCCGCGCGTGTTCCTCCCCCCGCACCTCGTCGCGCACGCCGCGCAGCTCGGGCAGTTCGTCCAGGGCGGCGCGGGCGTCGCGGGCCCGGATGTGCGGGAAGGCCTTGGCGAGCCGGTCGACGGCGGCCGGGTCCATGGACAGGGCGGCGCCGACGTCGCGGACGGCGTGGCGGACCCGGTAGGTCTCGGGCATGGCGACGGTGGCGACGCGCTCGGCGCCGAAGCGGTCGATGATCCGGCGGTAGACCTCCAGCCGGCGGGCGGATTCCACGTCGATGTCGATGTCGGGCAGGACGCGCCGGCGCCGGGACAGGAAGCGTTCCATGAGCAGGCCGTTGGCGACCGGGTCGGCGTGCGCGATGCCGAGGAGGTGGTTGACGAGGGAGCCGGCGCCGGAGCCGCGCGCGGCGACCCGGATGCCCATCTCCCGTACGTCGTCGACGACCTGGGCGACCGTCAGGAAGTACGAGGCGTAGCCGTGGAAGGCGATGACGTCGAGCTCCTCGTGCATCCGGTCCCAGTAGGCGCGCTCACCGGCGTGGCCGCGCAGCACCATGCCGGCGCAGGCGCGGGAGGTGAGCACCCGCTGGGCGGTGCGGTGGGCGGCGCCGACGAGGCGGGGCTCGGGGAAGTGCACGGAGCCGAGGCCCAGGTCGTCCTCGGGGTCCACGGCGCAGGCCCCGGCGGTCTCGCGGGTGCGGGCGAGCAGCCGGCGGGCGTCGGCGGGGCGCAGCCCGGCCGCCCGCGCGATCCGGTCGGCGGCCTCGGCCATGGCGGCGGGGTCCTTGAGCCAGCGTTCGCCGCCGTCGAGGGGGCCCCGGGGGTCCACGGGGACGAGCCGGCGAGCGGCGTCGAGGACGTCGGCGACGGGGCCCTGGCCGGGGTCGGCGTAGCGGACGGCGTTGGTCAGCACGGCCGGGACGCCCTGCTCGGCGGCGAAGCCGACGGTGCGGGCGGCCAGGCGCAGCGAGCCGGGGCCGGTACCGGGGCGGCCGTGGTGGACGGCCTCCAGGCGCAGGGCGTCCCCGTACCGCTCCCGCCAGGGCGCGAGCAGCCGCGCGGCCCGGTCGGGCCGGCCGGCGGACAGTGCCCGCCCCACCTCGGACCCGGGCCCGAGCAGCACGAACACCCCGCCTCCGCCGAGCGCTTCCCAGGGCGCCATGGGCTGCCCCTGGCCTCCGGCGGGGTGCGCCCGGCCTCCGGCGGGGTGCGGGAACCCGCTCGCACCGGCACCCGGCGCGGCGGGCGAGGCCCCGGACCGGCCTGCCGCGCCGGCGTCCGGCCCGGCGGCCCCGCCGGAGGCGAAGCCTCCCGCCCCGGCCCCGGCGAACCCGCCGGAGGCGGTCGCGCCGGAGGCGGTCGCGCCGGAGGCGGTCGCGCCCGGCGCGGAGCCGGAGCCCGGCCACGCGGCCGGTCCGGCGGGGGCGTGGGCGGCGGTGACCAGGCGGCAGAGCTCCGCCCAGCCGGCGGCGCCGTCGCGGGCCAGGAAGAGGGCGCGGGGGGCGGACTCGTCCACGAAGGCCCCGCCGCTGACGGGCACCCGCCGGCGGTACGAGGCTTCGGCCGCCCGGCCCCCCGCGCCGGAGCCGCCCCGTCCGCCGAGCGACCCCGCAGGGGCCACCGCGGGGGCCACCGCCAGGTCGACTCCGAACAGGGGCCGGATCCCGGCCGCCGCGGCCGCCTTCGCGAAGCGGACCGCGCCCGCGAGGGTGTCGCGGTCGGTCAGCGCGAGGGCGTCCATGCCCCGCTCGGCGGCGCGTTCCGCCAGCCGCTGCGGGTGCGAGGCGCCGTAGCGCACGGAGAACCCCGAAACGGTGTGCAGATGCGTGAACCCGGGCACCCGCGGCCCTCCTGCTTCCCTCGACCCTCTTACCTCCCCCCGTCTCTCCACCATAGAGCAATTCGAATACCCGTGCGAAACACTTGTTCGATCATCCATTCGGCCCGCCCCTGCTGCGCCCCGCCCCCGGCACGCCGAGCGTGGGGGCATGACCCAGCCCACCGAGCGCACCCCCACCGACGCGGGCCCCTCCGGCGGTTTCCTCGCCGAGATCAAGGACGCCGTGACCATCCGGGCCGCCGTGCTGGTCCTGGGGGTGCTGGCCCTCCAGCTGGCCTTCATCACCTCCTACATCGGGGCCTTCCACCACCCGAAGCCCAGCGAGATCCCCCTGGCCGTGGCCGCCCCCGCCGAGCCGGTCGCCGCACAGGCCGCGCAGCGGCTCGGCGCCCTGCCCGGCAAGCCGCTCGACCCCCGGGCGGTCGCCGACGAGGCGACGGCGCTCGCGCGGATCAGGAACCGGGAGGTGGACGGCGCGCTGATCGTCGAACCGGCCCGCCCGAACGACCGCCTGCTGGTCGCGAGCGGTGCCGGGGCCTCCCTCTCCCAGGCCCTGGAACAGATCGTCACCCTGGCCGGGAAGGCGCAGGGCCGGGGCCTGACCGTCGTGGACGTGGCCCCGGCCGACCGGGGCGACAGCCGCGGCCTCAGCTCCTTCTACCTGGTCGTCGGCTGGTGCGTGGGCGGCTACCTGTGCGCCGCGATCCTGGCCATCAGCGCCGGCGCCCGGCCCGCGAACATCCACCGCGCCGTCATCCGGCTCGGCGCGCTGCTCCTGTACGCGATCGCCGCCGGGCTGCTCGGCGCCGTCATCGCGGGCCCGGTGCTGGAGGCCCTGCCGGGCTCGATCGCGGCCCTGTGGGGGCTCGGCACCCTGGTGGTCTTCGCGGTCGGCGCGCTCACCCTGGCGCTCCAGGGGCTGGCGGGGGTGGTCGGCATCGGCCTGGCGATCCTGCTGGTGGTGGTGTTCGGCAACCCGAGCGCGGGCGGCGCCTACCCGTACCCGCTGCTGCCGCCGTTCTGGCGGGCGATCGGCCCGGCCATGCCGCCGGGCGCGGGCACCTTCGCCGCGCGGTCCATCGCCTACTTCCGGGGCAACGGCGCGGCCGGCCCGATGCTGGTCCTGTCCGCCTGGGCGGTGGCCGGCTCCGCCGTCACACTGGCCTGCGCCATGGCCCGGCGCGGCCGCCCGGGGGCCGCCGTGGGCAGCGGCCTGCCCGACGACGCGCCGTCCGTACCCCGCTTCGCGGGCGGCGGTACGGAGCCCCGCTGACCGGCCCCGCCGCGACGGCGAAGGCCCGCCCGGGCGTACCCGGGCGGGCCTTCGTCCTCTTCGGGGCGGTCACTCCGGCCGGGCGCCGCCGTGGTAGGCCCGCAGCATCAGCCGGCGCATGTCGTCGAGCATCGGCATCCGCGGGTTGGCGGGGGCGCACTGGTCGGCGTAGGCGTTCATGACCTGCTGCGGGAGGGCCTCGGTGAAGGCGCGCTCGTCCACTCCGGCCTCGGCGAAGGAGCCGGGGACGCCACACCGGGCGCGCAGGTCCTCCACGGCGCGGGCGTAGGACTCCACGCCCTCCTCCGGGGTGGCGGCGGGCAGGCCCAGCAGCTTCGCGAGCTCCTGGTAGCGCTCCGGCGCCCGGTAGACCTCCGCCTTCGGCCACGGGGTGGCCTTGTGGGTGACGGTGCCGTTGTACCGGATGACGTGCGGCAGGAGCAGGGCGTTGGTGCGGCCGTGGGCGAGGTGGAAGGTGTTGCCCAGGGTGTGGGCCATCGCGTGGACCAGTCCGAGGAAGGCGTTGGCGAAGGCCATGCCGGCCACGGTGGACGCGTTGTGCATCTTCTCGCGGGCCTCGGGGTCGTCCGGGCCGTGCGTGACGCACCGTTCCAGGTTCTCGAAGACCAGCCTGACCGCCTGGAGGCAGAGCCCGTCGGTGTAGTCGTTGGAGTACGCCGAGACGTAGGCCTCGGTGGCGTGGGTGAGGGCGTCGAAGCCGGAGTCGGCGGTCACGGCGGCCGGCAGCCCCATCGGCAGGTCCGGGTCGACGATGGCCACGTCCGGGGTCAGCGCGTAGTCGGCGAGCGGGTACTTGCGTGCGGCGGCCGGGTCGGAGATGACGGCGAACGGGGTGACCTCGGAGCCGGTGCCGCTGGTGGTGGGGATGGCGACCAGCCTGGCCTTCTCCCCGAGCCGGGGGAAGGTGTAGGCGCGCTTGCGGATGTCGAAGAACTTCTCCTTGGTGTCCGCGAACTCCACCTCGGGCCGCTCGTACATCAGCCACATGATCTTCGCGGCGTCGATCGGGGAGCCGCCGCCCAGCGCGATGACGGTGTCGGGCCGGAACTCGCGCATCAGGGCGGCGCCGGCGCGGACGGTGGCGAGTTCGGGGTTGGGTTCGACGTCGTCGATGACCTGGACGGCGACCGGCTGCGCGCGGGAGGCGAGGATCTCGGTGACCTTGCGGACGAAGCCGAGGCCGACGATGGTCCGGTCGGTGACGATCGTGGCCCGGCTGATGCCCTCCATCTCGGCGAGGTAGCGGAGGGAGCCGCGTTCGAAGTAGATCTTCGGGGGGACCTTGAACCACTGCATGTTGGTGTTGCGCCGTCCGATCCGCTTGATGTTGATCAGGTTGACCGCGCTGACGTTGTCCGAGACCGAGTTGTGGCCGTAGGAGCCGCAGCCGAGGGTCAGTGAGGGCAGGAAGGCGTTGTAGACGTCGCCGATGCCGCCGAAGGTGGAGGGGGAGTTGGCGATGACGCGGACGGCCTTGACCCTGCGGCCGAACTCCTCGACGAGCGCCTCGTCCTCGGCGTGGACGGCGGCCGAGTGGCCCAGGCCGTGGAACTCGACCATGCGCGCGGCGAGTTCGATGCCGTGCCCGGTGTCCTCGGCCTTGAGTGCGGCCAGGATCGGGGAGAGCTTCTCGCGGGTCAGCGGTTCGGCCTCGCCGACCTCGCGGCATTCGGCGAGCAGGACGGAGGTGCCCTCGGGGACCTCGAAGCCGGCCCGCCGCGCGATCCACCGGGCGGACTTCCCGACGACCTCCGCGTTCAGCCGGGCGCCCGCGCAGCCGGTGCCGTGGGCGGTGGCGCCGAAGACGTACTCCTCCAGCTTGGCCTTCTCGGCGTCCGTCAGGACGTGCGCGCCGAGCCGCTCGAACTCCGCGACGCCCTGTTCGTAGATCTCGGCGTCGAGGATGACGGCCTGCTCGGAGGCGCAGATCATGCCGTTGTCGAAGGCCTTGGAGAGCACGATGTCGTGGACGGCGCGGCCCAGCTTCGCGCTCTTGTGGACGTACGCCGGGACGTTGCCGGCGCCGACGCCCAGGGCGGGCTTCCCGCAGGAGTAGGCGGCCTTGACCATGGCGTTCCCGCCGGTGGCGAGGATCGTGGAGACGCCCGGGTGGTTCATGAGGGCGGCCGTGGCCTCCATCGAGGGCTCCTCGATCCACTGCACGCAGCCCTCGGGCGCACCCGCGGCGACGGCGGCGTCGCGGACGATCCGCGCGGCCTCGGCGGAGCAGTGCTGCGCGGAGGGGTGGAAGGCGAAGACGATGGGGTTGCGGGTCTTCAGGGCGATCAGCGCCTTGAAGACCGTCGTCGAGGTCGGGTTGGTCACCGGGGTCATCGCGCAGACGACGCCGACGGGTTCGGCGATCTCGGTGATGCCGTTCAGCTCGTCGCGGCGGACGACCCCGGCGGTCCTGAGCCCGCGCATCGAGTTCACGACGTGCTCGCAGGCGAAGAGGTTCTTGACGGCCTTGTCCTCGAAGAGCCCGCGGCCGGTCTCCTCGACGGCCAGCCGGGCCAGCTCCCCGTGCGCGGCGAGGGCGGCCAGCGAGGCCTTCCTGACGATGTGGTCGACCTGTTCCTGGTCGAAGGTCTCGAACCGGGCGAGCGCCTCCAGCGCATCCCCGACCAGTCCGTCCACCCTCTCGTTGGCCCGCATGGCACGCACTCCTTCTTTTTCGGCTCCCGACGGTTCAATTCGACACCCGAAAGCGGAAGCGAAGGCGCCGAAAAAGCCCTTACCGGGGAGGTCGAAGGTCCCCGCGAGATCCCTCGATCACCGCCGAAACCCCGGCTGACCTGGGGATATGAAAAGGGGCCAAAGCCCCGCGTGCGCTTGTGAAAACTTTCACAAGAATTTCCGCGAGATCGCGCCCTATCGCAACCACCGCCCCGGGAGCACAATCACCCTGACTGCTCGCGCCGGACGTGAGGGAGGGAGCGCGTGCGCGAAGAGGTGCGCACCGCTGACGGACGCGTCCTGACGGCGGAACACTGGGGGGACCCGGAGGGCAAGCCCGTCTTCCTGCTCCACGGCATGCCCGGCAGCAGGCTCGGCCCGGCCCCCCGCGGCATGGTCCTCTACCAGCGGCGGGTCCGGCTCATCGCCTACGACCGGCCCGGCTACGGCGGCTCCGACCGCCATCCGGGGCGCACCGTGGCGGACGTCGCCCAGGACGTGGCCACCATCGCCGACGCCCTCGGCGTGGACACCTTCGCCGTGGCCGGCCGCTCCGGCGGCGGCCCCGGCGCCCTGGCCTGCGCCGCGCTGCTGCCCGAGCGGGTGACGCGGACGGCCGCCCTGGTCCCCCTCGCACCCCGGGACGCGGAGGACCTGGACTGGTTCGCGGGGATGGCCGCCTCGAACGTACGGGAGTACACCACCGCCGCCGACGACCCTGAGGAGCTCACGGCCCGGCTGATCCCGCGCGCCAGCGGCATCGCCCGGGACCCGGGGCGGCTGCTGGACGAGCTGCGCCGGGAGCTGACCGCCAGCGACCGGATGATCGTCTCGGATGCGGGCCTGCGGTCGATGCTCCTGCGCAACTACCGTGAGGGAGTGCGCACTTCGGCGTACGGGTGGATCGACGACATGCTCGCCGCAAGCAGCCCCTGGGGGTTCGACCCCGCCGACATCCGCTGCCCCGTGCTGATCTGGCACGGGGAGCTCGACGTCTTCTCCCCCGTGGGCCACTCGCGCTGGCTGGGCCGCCGCATCCCCGGCGCCACCACCACCATCGACCCGGACGCCGCGCACTTCGCCGCCCTGCGCGCGCTGCCCGAGGTGCTCACCTGGCTGCTGCGCGAACTGCCCACCCCCTCGGTGGGCGAACAGCAGCCGGTCTGAGACCCCTACCCGCGCGCCGCGCCCGCCAGCAGGGCGAGGACCTCCGCGAGGCGCTCGCGGACGGCGGGGTCGGTGACGGCTCCGTCGCCGCCCACCGTCCCCCGGTCCACCGGGATCCGTACGCAGGCGGCGTCGACGACGGCGGCGCCCGTGTAGCCGAGCACCGTCCGCAGCGTGGCCTCGGCGCCCCCGCCCCGGCCCGGGGCGGCCGCGTTCACCCAGGCCACGGGCTTGTCGGAGATCTCGGTACCGCCCACCGTCCAGTCCAGCAGGTTCTTGAAGGAGCCCGGCAGGGTGCCCGCGTACTCCGGGGCGCAGACCAGCAGCGCCGCCGCCCCCGCGATCGCCTCGCGCAGCGCGGCGACCGGGGCGGGCAGCGGGTCGGTGTCCTCGTCGGGGTTGAAGTGCGGGAGACCGGCGAGGCCTTCGTAGCGGACCGCGGTCACCGCCACGGCCCCCTCGGCGGCCACGGACTCGGCGGTGCGCAGCACGGCCTCGTTGACGGAGCCGGCGCGCAGGCTCCCGGAGAGGAGGAGGATGACGGGAAGGGCGGGCGACGTGGGCATCCGTCCACGCTACCGACCGGCCCGAGGGGGCCTCCCGCCGCCCCCCGGAGAACTGGATCTTGCCGTGCGGCGAACGGCCGAATACGGTACCTCGATTATTCCCCCACTCTTTCTATAGAACGCTTGACCAGGCGTCATGTCTCGGTTGCCAATGGGATGCGGACGAGTAAAGTCCCAGCCAGACGCCGGCGGCGCGCCGGGGTCATTCCCTCCCGTTTCATCTGGCCTCCCCGAGGACGGTGCCATGAACACTTCCGCAACCCCGCCGACCAGCGCGGACAAGGACCGCCGGGTCCCTCTCGACAAGATCGACATTCGCAGTGCCTCCGTCGCCACGGCCCTCGGCCGGGTACTGCCGTCGGAATCCGGCCGTCACGCGCAGGCACCGATCTTCAACTCCGCGCTCTGACGGTGAAGTACGCGCTCTAGACTGGTGGAATGACCGGCCTGATCGCATTTCGCGAGATCGTCCTGAAGGTTCACAGCAGATGCGATCTCGCTTGTGATCATTGCTACGTCTACGAACACGCCGATCAGAGCTGGCGGGCCCGGCCGAAAACGATCTCCCCCGGGGTCATTTCCCAGACCGCGTCGCGCCTCGCCGAACATGCCCGTGACCATGCACTCCCCTCCGTCACGGTGATCCTCCACGGAGGGGAACCCCTGCTGGCGGGTCCGGACCGGCTCCGCCTCGTGTGCGAGGAGTTCACCCGCGCGCTCGCCGGGACGGCCGCCCTCGACCTGCGGATCCACACCAACGGGCTCCAGCTGGGCCCCCGTTACCTGGACCTCTTCGCCGAGTACGGCGTCCGGGTCGGCATCTCCCTCGACGGGGACCGCGCGGCCAACGACCGCCACCGGCGGTTCGCGGACGGCCGCACCAGCCACCCGCTGGTCCTGGCGGCCCTCGCCCTGCTCCGCTCGGAGCCCTACCGCCACCTGTACCAGGGCCTGTTGTGCACCGTGGACGTGGCCAACGACCCGGTCGCCGTCCTGGACGCCCTGGTCGCGCTGGAGCCTCCCCGGGTGGACTTCCTGCTCCCCCACGCCACCTGGCAGACCCCGCCGGAACGGCCCGGCGGCGCGCCCGACGCGTACGCCCGCTGGCTGCTGCGGGTCTTCGACCGCTGGGAGGAGCTGGGGCGGCCGGTGCCCGTCCGGCTCTTCGAGTCCCTGCTGTCCACCCTGCGCGGCGGGCCCAGCCTGACGGAGTCCCTGGGACTGGCCCCGACCGACCTGGTGGTCGTCGAGACCGACGGGACGCTGGAGCAGGTCGACTCCCTCAAGAGCGCCTTCGAGGGGGCCGCCGCCACCGGGTTCGACGTCTTCCACCACACCTTCGACCAGGTCGCCGCCCACCCCGGGGTCCGGGCCCGGCAGCTGGGGCTGGCGGGCGTCAGCGGCACGTGCCGCCGCTGCCCTGTCGTACGTTCGTGCGGCGGCGGGCTCTACACGCACCGCTACCGGGAGGACGGCCCGGCCGGCGCGGGCTTCGACAACCCCTCCGTCTACTGCTCCGACCTGCGGGAACTGGTGGACGGGGTGGAGGGGCGGACGGCCGCCCGGGAGGCCGCCCCGCAGCTGGCCGACCCCGCCGAACTCGCCCGCTCCCAGGAGGAGCTGACCCGCGCCCTGCTGGCCCGGCTGCACGGCGAACTCGCCGCCGGCCCGGAGTGGGCGCGGGCCTGGGAGCTGCTGACCGGGGTCGAGCGGGCGGACGCGGACGCGCTGGACGCCGTACTGGGCCACCCGTTCACCCGGACCTGGGTGCTGGACGCCCTGGACTCCGCCCGCGAGGGCCGCCTCGACGCCCCGGGCGCCGCCCGCAGGCTGGCGGCGCTGGCGGCGGCCGCCGTCCTGCGCGGGGGGCTGGAGCCGCCGGCCGAGGTGGCGTACCGGGACGGCGAGGTGTACCTGCCGACACTGGGCCTGCTCCGGCTCGGGGAGCCCGGTACCGAGGGCCGGGCCGCGCTGCACGCCACCGGTGAGGGCTACGCGGTGGTCCGGGCCGGCCGCACCGAGCACCGCTTCGGCCCGGAGACGGGCGACGCGCGCTGGCTGCCCGTACGGACCTGGCGGCCCGGCCCGCAGCGGCCGGCGGTGGCCCTGGAGGACCTGGACCCGTACCGCAACTGCTTCGCCCGCCCGCCCCGGCTGCGTCTCGGCGCCGGGGAGGCCGACGCCTGGCGGCGCCGCCTCGACGCGGCCTGGGCGCTGCTGCACCGCACCGTCCCCGAGTTCGCCCGGGCGGCCGCCTCCGGGCTGAGCACGCTGACCCCGCTGGCCGGCGGCCCCCGGGCGCAGGGCTGGGGCGAGGCCGGGCGGCACGGGCCGGGCGCGCTCGGGGTGCCGTACGCGGCCGGGGTGCGGGAGACCGCGCTGGCCCTGCTGACGGGGCGGCGCCGGGCCCGGCTGCGGGCGCTGACGGAGGTGGCCGACCTGTACGCGCTGGACGGAGCCTGGCAGCACCCCTCCCCCTGGCGGACCCGTCCGGTGCCGGTGTCGCGGCTGCTGGCCGACGTGCACGAGCGGATCGCTGTGGAGGCGTACCGGCGGGCCACGACCACGCAGGAGCCCGGCGGCACGGACCGGATCCACCAGGCCCTGGACCGGCTGTCGGAGGCGGCCGAGCTGACGGTGACCGGCAAGCGGCTGGTGGAGGAGCTGCGCTGGGAGCTCAAGGCGGTGGACGCGTGAGCGGCCCGGCGGGCCCGGGCGCCCTCGCCCTGGCCGTCCAGCTGCGGCTGCTCGGCGTGCGCCCGCGCCGGCGGCTGCTGGTGCACGCCGCGCTCGGCGGTACCGGCCTGCACCCCGGGACGCTGCGCGCGGCCCTCACCGGGGTGCTGGGCCCCCGGGGCACCCTGGTGGTCCCGGCCTTCACCCCGGAGAACTCCCTGACCTCCTCCGCCCACCTGGCCCGGATCGCCGGCCTCGGCGAGGAGGAGGTGGCGGTCTTCCGCTCGCGGATGCCCCCCTTCGACCCGGAGCGCACCCCGAGCCAGGGCATGGGCGCCCTGGCCGAGGAGGTCCGTACCGCCCCGGGCGCCGCCCGCAGCGGCCACCCGCAGACCTCCTTCGCCGCGCTCGGTGCGGACGCGCGGCGGATCTGCGCGGGCCACCGGCTGGAATCCCATCTCGGCGAGGATTCCCCGCTGGGAAAACTGTGCTGGGAGGGAGGACAGGTACTCATGATCAATGTGGGATTTTCCTCCTGCACCGCTTTCCACCTCGCGGAGTACCGAATTCCGAAGCCCCCCTTGCGCATGTACGACTGTGTGGTGAAGGTGAACCTTCCGGGCGGGCGGCGGGGGAACGGGCACGAGGGGGAGTGGACCAGGTACGAGGACGTCGCCCTGGACGACGGGGATTTCGCGGAGATCGGCCGGGCGTTCCCGGATTCACTGGTGCGCAGGGGAAAGGTGGGCGGGGCACCCGCCGTTCTCTTCTCGGTCGCGGACGCCGTCGACCACGCCCAGGCCTGGATGACCGAAAACAGACGCTGATTGACTGAACGAGGAGGGGATGTGTCGGAGGAGCTCCGGAATGATGTTCCTTCGCTCGCATCTTCGGGACGGGGGTCGTGTGCCCGCATCAGTGCAGCCGTATTTTTTTCTCAGTTACGCGCATACACCGAGGTTCGGGCCCGGAGGACCCGACCCGGACATGTGGGTGGAGCGGCTCTTCCGTGACCTGTGCAACCACATCATGGCGCTCACCAGCCTGCCCGCCGGCGCCGAGGTCGGCTTCATGGACCGCGAGATACGCAGCGGCGAGGGCTGGTCGGAACGGCTCGGGTCGGCGCTCGCGACCTGCCGGGTCTTCGTCCCCCTGTTCTCGCCGCGCTACTTCGCCAGTGAGATGTGCGGGAAGGAGTGGTTCGCCTTCGCGCAGCGCGCCATCCAGCTGGGCGCCGCCAGCAACGAGAAGACCGAGGCCATCGTCCCCGCCCTGTGGGTGCCGGTACCGCCCTCCCAACTCCCGGTCCCGGCGGAGCGGTTGCAGTTCAACCACAACACCTTCGGCGAGCGCTACGTCACCGACGGGCTGTACGGCCTGATCAAACTCCGCGGCTACGCCGAGCAGTACGAGCACGCCGTGTACGAACTGGCCCGCCGGATCGTCGGGGTGGCCGAGACCGTACGGCTGAAGCCGGTCCGCCCGCTGGACTACCGCGTGGTGCCCAGCGCCTTCGGTCCGGCCGGCGGCCGGCCCGGCGGCGGCCCCACCGCCCGCACCCTGCACGTGACGGTGGCCGCCGCCTCCCGGCACGACCTGCCCGAGGGCCGCAGCCCCGAGTACTACGGGGAGAGCGCGCTGGAGTGGAACCCGTACCACCCGGCCTCCCAGCGGCCGGTCGCGTACGTGGCCGAGGAGCTGGTCAAGAACCTCAACTACCAGACCACGATGTCCTCGTTCGACGACGAGGCCGGGCACTTCGACAGCAAACAGCCGCCGACCCGCCCGGAGATCCTGATCGTCGACCGCTGGGCCGTGGAGGACGAGCACCGCCGCCAGCGCCTGGCCTCCTTCGACCAGGAGCACCGCCCGTGGATCAACGTGGTGGTGCCGTGGAACCGCTACGACCACCAGAGCCGGGCCAAGGAGGACGAGCTGGCGCACCGGCTGGAGGAGACCCTGCCCGTCAAGATGAGCCAGGGCCGGGCCGCCTGCCGGGCCGCCGCAAACGGCGTGGCCAGCATGGAGACCCTCGGGCAGATCCTCCCGCAGGTGGTCGAGGCGGCCGCCCAGCAGTTCCTCAGACACGCCCAGGCGTACCCGCCGGCCGGGCACACCCCCACCGAACGCCGGCGCCTGGTCGGGCCGATGGGGATGAGCGACCCGCCGCCGGCGCCCTTCCCGCCCACCGCGCACCGGCAGCCGCCGGGCGGCGGCCGGGCGGCCGACGACAGCAACGACACCGACCGGGGGGACGCGGATGACAGCCAGTCGTGACAGCCGAGACGGACGCATCGTCACCTTCTACTCGTACAAGGGCGGGACCGGCCGCACGATGGCGCTGGCCAACACCGCCTGGATCCTCGCCTCCAACGGCAAGCGGGTGCTCGCCGTGGACTGGGACCTGGAGGCCCCCGGCCTGCACCGCTTCTTCCACCCCTTCCTGGACCCCTCCACCCTCGGGGCCACCACCGGGGTCATCGACCTGATCAGCGAGTACGCCTGGGCCGCCACCAGCCCGGTGCCGCGCCCCGCCGACTGGCACAAGGACTACGCGCGGATACAGCCGCACGCCGTCTCGCTCACCCCGGAGAACCTCGGCTGGGACTTCCCCGACGGCGGCACCCTCGACTTCGTCTCGGCGGGCCGGCAGAACCGCGAGTACTCGGCGACCGTGTCCACCTTCGACTGGGACAACTTCTACGACCGGCTCGGCGGCGGCCTCTTCTTCGACGCCCTGCGGGCGGACATGAAGCGGAACTACGACTACGTCCTGATCGACAGCCGCACCGGCCTGTCCGACATCGCGGACATCTGCACCGTCCACCTCCCCGACGTCCTCGTCGACTGCTTCACCCTGTCCGACCAGTCCATCGACGGCGCCGCCTCCGTCGCCCGGCAGATCGACGAGCGGTTCAACGACCGCGGCATCAAGATCTACCCGGTGCCGATGCGCATCGACGAGGGCGAGAAGGAGAAGGCCGACGCGGGCCGGGCGCTGGCCCGGATCAAGTTCGACCGGTTCCCCGGCGGCCTCGTCGGGGACGAGCTGACCGCCTACTGGGGCGCGGTGGAGATCCCGTACCGCCCGTACTACGCCTACGAGGAGACGCTGGCCACCTTCGGCGACGAGGCCGGGCTCACCAACTCGCTGCTCTCCGCCTTCGAGCGGCTGACGGCGGTGGTCACCGAGGGCGAGATCACCTCCATGCCGGTGATCGGCGAGGAGGTCCGGCTGCGGATCCGGGACGCCTTCACCCGGCGCCGCCCGGCCCTGCCCGCCGACCTGTTCCTCTCCTACGTCGCCGAGAACCGGATGTGGGCCGACTGGATCGAGTCGGTCCTCACCCGGGCCGGCTTCCGGGTCGTGCCCAAGGACGTCTCGGCGGAGCGCCCGCCCGCCACCGCCCAGGGCGCCGGGGACACCCTGGGCGGCGGGACGGGCATCGGCGTCGAGACCGCCGGCCGGACCGTGGTGCTGCTCTCCAGCGCCTACCTCAAGTCGGCCCGGGCCGTGGACGTGTGGAACCGCGCCGCCGCCGAGGACCCCACCGGGGGCCGGCGCCACCTGGTGCCGCTGCGGGTGGGCGACGTACGCCTGGCCACGCCCTACATCGACCGCAACCCGGTGGACCTGTTCCGGCTCGACGAGGTGCACGCCACCGCCGCCCTGCTGCGGGCGGTGGAACGGCCCGCGGCCCTGGCCGACACCGTCTCCGGAGCCGCCCAGCCCGGCCCGCGCTTCCCGGGGACGGTCCCGAAGATCTGGAACGCGCCGCCCCGCAACCCCGGGTTCACCGGCCGCAGCATCGTCCTGGAGCGGATGCGCGACCAGCTGGGCGTCGGCATGGCCGTGGTGCTGCCCCAGCCGCAGACCCTGTACGGGCTCGGCGGCGTCGGCAAGACGCAGGTGGCGCTGGAGTACGTGCACCGGTTCATGGCCGACTACGACCTGGTGTGGTGGATCTCCTCGGAGCAGACCGACGACGTGGTCGCGGCCCTCGCGGAGCTCGCCGTACGCCTGGGCGCGCAGACGGGCGAGGACATGGCGGCCGCCTCCCAGGAGGCGATCGACCTGCTGCGCCGGGGGGTGCCCACCTCGCGCTGGCTGCTGGTCTTCGACAACGCCGACGATCCCGAGACGCTCAGGCGCTTCTTCCCGGGCGGGCCGGGGCACGTGCTGGTGACCTCCCGCAACCAGTCCTGGTCCCAGTACGGGGACGCGCTGCCGGTGGACGTGTTCCTGCGCGAGGAGTCCGTCGAGCACCTCCAGCGCCGTGCGCCGGGGCTCACCGCGGACGACGCCGAGCAGGTGGCCGTCGCGGTGGGCGACCTGCCGCTGGCCGTCGAGCAGGCGGGGGCCTGGATCGCCGAGACGGCCACGCCCGTGTCCGCGTACCTGGAGCAGCTCGCCGAGCAGACGGCGCGGGTGCTGAGCCTGAACCAGCCGGCCGGGTACCCGCAGCCGGTGGCCGCGACCTGGAACGTGTCGATCGAGCGGCTCAAGTCCCGCTCCCCCGCCGCCGTGCGCCTCCTCCAGCTGTGCGCCTTCTTCGCGCCCGAGCCGATATCCGCGAACCTGCTGTACAGCAAGGAGATGATCGACGCGCTGAAGCCGTACGACGCCTCGCTCCAGGAGAAGCTGGTGCTGGGCCGGGTGATCCGGGAGATCGGCCGGTTCGCGATGGCCAAGGTCGACCAGGTCGGCAACAGCATCCAGGTGCACCGGCTGGTCCAGGCCGTGATCCGGGCGCAGCTGTCGGAGGAGGAGCAGCGCGAGGCACGGCACGCGGTGCACCGGATCCTGGCGGGGGCCCGCCCGGACGACGACGAGCCGATAGACAACCCGGAGACCTGGCCGAGGTTCGGCACGATCTGGCCGCACCTGAACCCGTCCGAGGCGCGTTTCTGCAAGGAGCCGGAGACCCGCCGGCTGCTGATCGACCGGGTGCGCTACCTGTGGAAGCGCGGTGACTTCAAGGCCGCGTACACCCTGGGCGAGGAGCTGCGCGAGTCGTGGCGGGAGATGCTCGGCAGCGATGACCTCCAGTACCTGTACCTGCGCTTCCACCTGTCGAACATCCTGCGCTCGCAGGGCCGGTTCGTGGAGGCGAAGGAGCTGGACGAGGTCACGCTGGAGCGGCAGCGCGCGGCGCTGGGCCCCTCGCACCCGCACACGTACATGACCACCAGCGGTCTGGCGATGGACCTGGGCGCGCTCGGCCGCTACGGCGAGGCGATGGAGCTGGCGACGGCGGCGCACGAGGGGTTCGGGCAGATCTTCCACGAGGCGCACCCGCGCACCCTGGCGGCGGCGAACAACCTGGCGCTGAACCTGCGCATGGTCGGGCAGTACGCGCGGGCCAGGGAGATCGACCAGGAGGTCTTCGACCGGCGTACGGAGGTACTGGGCCCGGACCACCCGTACACCCTGTCCTCGGCGCAGAACCTGGCCCGGGACCTGCGCGAGGTGGGCCGGTACGACGATTCGGTGCAGCTGCTGAGCCGGACGTACGAGATCTACAAGCGGACGCTGGGGCGGGCCTTCCCGGGCACGCTGTCGGCGGCGAAGAACCTCGCGGTGTCGCTGCGGCGGGCCGGGGAGCTGGAGGACGCCCTGCGGCTGACGACGGCCACCCGCAACCGGTACCGGGCCAAGTACACCTCGGTCAACCCCGACCTGCTGGCCTGTGAGCTGAACCTGGCCTCGGACCTGTTCGCGACCGGTGATCCGGGCGCGGCGCGGGAGCTGGCGCAGGAGGTGGTGGACGAGTACATGAAGGTGCCGGGCGAGAAGCACCCGTACACCCTGGCCGCGCTGAACAACCTGGCGGTGTTCCACTGGGGGACGGGCTCGGCGGAGACGGCGGAGCCGCTGCTGCGGCAGACGATCCGGGCGATGCGCGTGGTGCTGGGCGACAACCACCCGCACACGGTCTTCGCGCACCTGAACCTGGCCAACGCCCTGGCGGACCTGGGCGACCCGGAGGGCGCCCTGGAGCTGGAGCGGGAGGCGGTGGTGCGGCTGCGCGAGGCACTCGGGGCGCACCATCCGGAGACCCTGGCGAGCTCGTCGAACATGGCGGTGAGCCTGGACATGACCGGCCGCAAGGAGGAGGCGGCGAGGGTGCGGGCGGAGGCGGTGTCCGAGCTGGCGCGGCTGCTGGGCGAGGACCACGGTCTGACCCGCTACGCGCGTGACGAGCGGCGGGTCCACCGGGACCTGGAGCCGCTCGCGGTGTGATCCGACGAGGGCGGCGGGGCCCGGCGGGTCCCGCCGCCCGGGAGCGAGCGCAGGGGGCGCCGTGACCGACAGCATGACCTTTCGCAACGAGGACCTGCCGGCCCTCTTCCACCACACCGATCAGGCGGCGGTCTCGCGGCAGCGGGAGTCCGTCCAGGCCACGCGGGCGCAGCTGGTGCTGCTCGTGGCGGCGGCGGGGGCGGCGGCCCTCCCGTCGGGGCCGGCGGCGGGCGGGCTGCACCTGTTCGCGGCGCTGAGCGCGCTGGCGTACGCGGGGGTGCTGGCCGTGGGCGTGCGGGCGACCCGGCGGCGGGCCCGTCCGCAGTGGCAGCTCAACCGGAGCGCGGCGGAGTTCATCAAGTCGCTGGCGTGGCGGTACGCCGTGCACGGGGCGCCCTTCGGCAGTGAGGTCGCGGATCCCGGGGCGGTGTACCGGGCGCGGCTGGAGAAGGGGCTGGACGAGCTGCGCAAGATGGGCTGGCGGGACCCGCGTGCGGCGGGCCTGCTGCCGGAGGGAGGGGAGGTCACCGGGGCGATGCAGCGACTGCGCGGGCTGGACTACCAGGTGCGCAGGGAGACGTACGTCCGGGACCGGCTGATCGAGCAGCGCACCTGGTACCAGCGCAGGGCGGAGGGCTCGCGGCGGGCGACGGCGCTGTGGTCGTGGACGATCGTGCTGCTGACCTGTCTGGGGCTGCTGTGCGCCCTGTTCGGGGCGTTCGGTTCGGGCCCGGGGGCCACGGCCGCGGCGGGGCTGACGAGCGCGGCCGCGGCGGCGGCGATCGCCTGGAACGAGGTGCGCCGCCACCATCCGCTGATCGAGGCGCACACGCTGATCGAGCAGGACCTGTCGGCGATGATGGTCGTGATGCAGACGACGATCACGGAGGCGCAGTGGCCGTCGGCGGTGTACGAGACGGAGCGCTACGTGTCGCCGCAGCACACCGACTGGCTGGCGCGGCACAGCAGTTGACGGCGGGCGGGGCGTGGTTCAGTCGCGGGCCACGCCCTCGGGCCAGATGACGCTGACGGGTTTGCCCAGGGCCCGGGCGTAGGCGACGATCTCGCCGGTGCCGCCGTGTCCGCGGGCGGGGAGGCCGTCCCAGACGGCGACGAGCCGGTCGCAGGTCTCGGCGATGTAGGTGCCGGCGGCGTAGTAGGCCTCGTCGGTGGAGCGGGGGAAGCCCATCAGGACCTCCTGCGTGGCGCGGCCCTTGAGCCGCCGGTAGGCGGCGAGGCCGGCCGGGTCGCGGAAGGTCTCCTCGTAGTCCCCGCTGGGGATGACGACGGTGAGCTCGGCGCCGTGTTCCAGGGCGATGGCGGCGAAGAGCTGGTCGGCTCCGTCCGCGAGGCTGGAGAGGGCCTCCAGCGGTCCCGGGTGCCCGCCGAGCACGGCCCGCAGGCCCTCCTCGACATGGGCGAGGCACTGGTCGGGAATCGTCCGGTGCCCGGTCACGCCGATCCGCTTCATACGAGCTCCTCCCCCGTGGACGCCCTGGACATCCTCCCAGAAGGCGGGAGGACGTCCAGGGGGCCTGCGCCGGGGGGTCCCGTCAGTAGACGCTGACGCCGTAGGCGCTCAGGGCCTCGGTGACCGGCTGGAAGAAGGTGGTGCCGCCGGAGGAGCAGTTGCCGCTGCCGCCGGAGGTGAGGCCGACGGCGCGGCTGCCGGAGTAGAGGGGGCCGCCGCTGTCGCCGGGTTCGGCGCAGACGTTGGTCTTGATCATGCCGTAGACCACGTCACCGTTGCCGTAGTTCACGGTGGCGTTGAGGCCGGTGACGGAGCCGCTGTGGATGCCGGTGGTGGAGCCGCGCCGGGTGACGGACATGCCGGTGGTGGCGTTGACGGCGGTGGTGATGTCCTGGCTGCCGACGGTGCCGGGCGGGACCGGGCTGTTGCTGGCGTACTTGATGAGCCCGTAGTCGTTGGTGGGGAAGCTGGAGCCGACGGTGGTGCCGATGGTGGTGGTGTGGGAGGAGCTGGTCCACCAGGTGCCGGCGCCGTCGGTGCAGTGGCCGGCCGTCAGGACGTAGTAGTTGGAGCCGTTGCGGACGTTGAAGCCGAGCGAGCAGCGCCAGCTGGTGGCGTAGATGGCGTCGCCGCCGGAGAGCAGCTTCCTGATCTTGCCGGGGGTGCGTTCGATGCGCAGCGCGGCCGCGTCGGCTCCGGCCTCGCTGCGGATTCTGGCCAGGTCGGCCTGGGTGACGGTGGAGTCCGCGGTGACCACGAGGGTCCCGGTGGCGGGGTCGGTGTGCCAGGCGGTGCCGGCGACGTCGGCGCGCAGGACGGAGGCCCCGGCGGCGGCGAGCCGGGCGGCGCTGAAGCCGGTGTCCGCGGGGTCGGCGCTGGCGGCGGTGGGGGCGGCGATCGCGGCGACTGCGGCGAGGCCGGTGGCCACGGCGAGCAGCCGCAGACGGATGGTGCTGTTGATCCTCACTTCACGTCCTCCCGGTGGGGGGTCGGGGGCCCGGCCGGCGGGTGGGGGGTGCCGGAGCCCTTGGGCGGCGGGGGGAGGGCGCGGCGGGCGTGCGGCCGTCGGCCGAACGTTTCGCCGTGCCCCTGACAAGTCCGCCGGATGACGCTGAACGGGAGTGTCCTGGCGTCAGTCACCGGCGGCAAGGGCGCCTTTCAGCCGTCGCTCACCGGCGGCGGCCTCGAAGGGCAGGGTGTTCCCGGGGGGCGGGAACGGGCAGATGAAGTGGTCGGCGAAGGCGCAGGGCGGCAGCAGCGCGCGGTTGAGGTCGACGGTGACCACCCCGTCCGGAGCGGGGGTTCCGGGCCGCAGGAAGCGGAAGCGGTAGCTGGAATCCCCGCTGGTGGCGTCGGCGAAGACGGCCCACAGGCTGCCGTCGTCCCCGTCGACGGCCACCTGGAGGGCGTGCGGGGCGCCGGCGTACGTGAACAGCAGCTCCCCGCCGAGGCCGAGCCCGCGGGCGCGCCCGTCGGCGTTCTCCACCCGCACCGTCCGGTCCTCCCCGTACGGGTGGAAGCGGCCGGGCAGGGCGAAAGCGGGATCGTAGGGGGTGGCCTCGATGCCGGCGAAGGCGCGCCGGGCCGCCGAGCCTGGGTCGTAGGTGCGTACGGCCCACTCCCCCTCGCGGCGGATCACGACCAGCCGTACGTCGCCGGCGGCGAGGCGGGAGCCGGCCGGCGGCCCCTCGTCGGCGCCGAGGCGGGCCTCCCCGTCGAGGGGCTTCCCGTCGAGTTCGAGGCCGTCCTCGGGGGCGGCGCTCACCACCACCCCGTCGGCGGTGGCGCGCCAGCGCCCCGGAACGGCCGGAATTCGCCCTTCCAGGTCCTCCGGCACCGTCTCGGCGAGCCAGTGGGTGCCGGTCAGCGCGAGGGGTCCGTAGGGGGCGGAGACGGTCGCCACGCGCTGCTCGTGCCACCGCCGCCAGGCCGTGGCCGCTTCGTCGTCGCTCATGCCGCTCAGCCCTTCCCGGCGGACCCGGGCGGGAATCCCCCCGTACGCCGTACGGGCCTGTGGACGAACGGAACTGACGTCGCCTCACTCCCGCCCGGCGCCCGGAGGGGGACGGGCCGTCAGCTACAACCGCAGTCGCATCCGTCGCAGCAGCAGCCGTCACAGTCGCAGCAGTCACAGCCGTCGCAGTTGCAGCAGTCGCAGTCGCAGTCGTCGCACCAGGCGTCGCGCTTCTTACGGGACCAGGGGCCCTCGTAGTCGGTGCAGCAGATCTGGCAGGTGCAGAACAGACCGATGGCCACCGCGCAGCCGTGCAGCAGTCCCCGGCGCGGCTTCTGCGGGGGCTGCCCGCCGAAGCCGCCGCCCCCGCCGCCGGGGCCGCCCGGGCCCATCGGGGGCGGGGTGCCGGGGCCGCCGGGGGCGTACTGCGGCGCGCCGCCGTAGGGGTTCTGGCCGTACGGGGCGCCGCCGTAGGGGTTCTGCCCGTAGCCGCCGGGGGCGTTCGGCTCGTAGCCCTGCGGCGGGTAGCCCTGCGGGGGCCGGCCGTAGCCCTGCCCCGCGGAGTTCTCGGCGGCGTGCCCGTGGCCGCACGAGGTGGTGCCGAAGGCGCGGTCCACCGAGGTGCGCAGCTCGTGCACCAGCAGCCGGTGGGCGAGCCCCGCGTCGGCGAACTCCACCTCGCGCATCGCCAGCTTGATGCCGTGCAGCGCGTCGTCGCACAGCCGGCGGGCCTCGGCCCGGGAGGTGCCGGTCGCCGTGAGCGGGTTCCAGGCGCCCGCGGCGGCGTCGGCGGACTGGTCCTCGACGGCGTCCAGCAGGTGCGCGAGCCGCCCGAAGTAGCGGCCCGCCTCGGCCAGCGGCGCGGCGTTGCCTGGACGTCCCGCCAGGACCGCGGTATGGGCGAAGGCGGCCGCGGTGGCCGTCTCCGTCGGCTCGGTGACCACCAGGACCGGCGTGCCGGGACCGGCCAGGGACTCGATCCCGCCCTGGCGGTCCACGGCGTCGACGAGCACCGCCGTGTCGAAGCCGAGCGCGGCGCCGGTGCGGGCGCCGGCCCGGTCCCAGCCCCGGGCCACCCGGCGCGCGGCGAGGGCGATCGGGGCGCGGGCCAACAGGCCGTCCCGGTCGGCCACGTGGTCGCGCACCTTCGCCGAGGCGAGTACGAGCGACACGGCGGCCGCGAGCCGCGCACCCTCTCCGTTGGCGACCGGGGCGGTGCGCATGCCGCGCAGCGGGCAGGGCCCGGCGGTGCGCCGCGCACCGGGCAGCGGACCCGACTGAGCCTCCGTCAGAACGGAGACCAGCAGCCCGTCGTAGTTCGTGACGATCCTCGCGAACTGGCCGTGGTCACCGCGAAGTGCCAGGCACAGACCGCAGAGATGGGCCATCCACTCCGTCTTGAACCGGTCGCCGAGCCGGTGCGTGCAAGGTCTGACGATGCCGAACAAACCGCTTCCCCCGTGTGTCATCCGCGTGTTTCCGGGGCATCGTATCCAGCCGGCTCGTTCACCCGTACGTCCCAGCGGCTCACCCGGACGGCGGCGGCGGTCGTATTTTCACTCAGTCAGCAGTGGTGGGGGGCGGGAACCTCGCCGGTGCAACGGATGTTCTGCACCAGTCCCGTCACGAAACCCCTGCGCGGCGGCTATCCACTTGGCGCGTTGTCAGCATCATGGACGACCATAGGGGCAGCGGAGCAGAAGACAGACTGGCCACGGTGAAAGGAGGCGTCCATGGGTTCGGTACGCAAGGCGAGCGCCTGGTTGGGTCTCGTGGAGGACAGCGACGACGAGCGCTACTACGACGACGACTACGCGGAGGCGGTGGACCGCCGGCAGGGCTCGGTCGCGGGACCCGGCGAGCAGTGGGTCACCGACCCCCGGGTGCGCGTGGCCTCGGAGTCGGCGGTCGAGCGCGGCCGGCGGATCGCGACGGTCACCCCGGACGGGTTCCGTGACGCGCGCGGCATCGGCGAGCTCTTCCGCGAGGGCGTCCCGGTGATCGTGAACCTGTCGTCCATGGACCCGACCGACGCCAAGCGCGTGGTCGACTTCGCGGCGGGCCTGACCTTCGGGCTGCGCGGCTCGATCGAGCGGGTGGCGACCAGGGTCTTCCTCCTGACCCCGGCCGACACCCAGATCGTCAGCGGTGAGGCGGGCGGCCGTTCCCGCGACTTCTTCAACCAGAGCTGAGCAGGGTGGCGGCACCTCCCAGCGGTAGCTGGGGGAGCTCGCCGGCTTACCGGAAGGCGTCGAGCCCGGTGAGGGCCTTGCCCAGCACCAGCTGGTGCATCTCCACGGTCCCCTCGTAGGTGAGCACCGACTCCAGGTTGGTGGCGTGCCGCATGACGGGGTACTCCAGGGAGATCCCGTTGGCCCCGAGGACGGTCCGCGCGGTACGGCAGATGTCGATGGCCTCGCGGACGTTGTTGAGCTTGCCGAAGCTGATCTGCTCCGGCCGCAGGGTCCCCGCGTCCATGCGCCGGCCCAGGTGGTGGGCGAGCAGGATGCCCTTGTGGAGTTCGAGTGCCATGTCGGCCAGCTTGGCCTGGGTGAGCTGGAAGCCGCCGATGGGCCTGGCGAACTGCTCCCGCGTCCGCGCGTAGTCGAGCGCGGCCTCGAAACTGGCGCGCGCCGCGCCCATGGCCCCCCAGATGATCCCGTACCGCGCGTGGCTGAGGCAGCCCAGCGGACCCTTGAGCCCGGTGACGCCCGGCAGCACCGCGTCGGCGGGCAGCCGTACGTCGTCCAGGACCAGCTCGCTGGTGACCGAGGCGCGCAGCGACCACTTGTGCTTGATCTCCGGGGCGGAGAACCCCGGCGTGTCGGTGGGGACGGCGAAGCCGCGGATCCCCTCGTCCGTCTGCGCCCAGACGACGGCCACCGAGGCCACCGAGCCGTTGGTGATCCACATCTTGCGGCCGTTCAGGATCCAGTCGGAGCCCTCCCGCTTGGCGTGGGTGCGCATCGCGGCCGGGTCGGAGCCCACGTCGGGCTCGGTCAGCGCGAAGCAGCCGATCAGCTCGCCGGCCGCCATGCCCGGCAGCCAGCGCTGCTTCTGCTCCTCGGAGCCGTACTTCCAGATCGCGTACATGGCGAGGGAGCCCTGGACGGAGACCAGCGAGCGGATCCCGGAGTCGGCGGCCTCCAGCTCCAGACAGGCCAGGCCGTACTGGACGGCGCTCGCGCCCGCGCAGCCGTAGCCCGTCAGGGACATGCCGAGGGCGCCGATGGAGCCCAGTTCGCGGGCCAGCTCGCGGATGCCGGGGAGCTCCCCGGCCTCGTACCACTGGGCGATGTGCGGCAGGACCCGGTCGGCGGCCCAGGCGCGGACGGTGTCGCGGACGGCGAGGTCCTCGGGGCTGAGCAGTTCGTCCAGTCCGAGCGGGTCGGTGGGGACGAAGGGGTTCTTCGGCGCGGACGACGCGGACAAGAGGGGCCTCCCGGCAGGCGCGTGGGCGAAACCTAGCGGTGCAAGTTTGTCGCCGACCCCGCCCCCGGTCCACCCCCGACCGGAGCGGCGGGCCCCTTGGCCTGGGCGGGCAGGCGTACGGGGGCCCCGGCCGGGACCGCCGCCGCGTCCGCGCCTGCCCCGTCACAGGCGGACGGCTCGGCGTTCTCCATGGTGCGCGGCAGCCTGAGGGCCATCACCGCGCCCGCCAGCAGCAGGCCCGCGCTGACCACCAGGGTCACGTGCAGCCCGTGCACGAAGGAGTGCCGGGCGGCCGCCGCCAGGGACTGGCCCGCCGGGCCGCCGAGGTGGGCGGCGATCTGGTAGGCCTCGCCGAGGGAGTTCGCGGCGCCCGCCGAGTCCTCGGCCGGCACCCCGGGGACACCGAGCAGCCCGGGCCGGTAGGCGGCGTTCATCACGCTGCCGAGCAGGGCGATGCCCATGCCCGCGCCGAGCTGGTAGGAGGTCTCGCCTATGGAGGCGGCGCCCCCGGCGGCCTCCACCGGGGCCTCGCTCAGCATGGACTCGTACGCCGCGAAGAGGGTGGTCTGGAGGCCGAAGCCCAGCAGGACGAACCCCGTGGTCAGCAGGGCGGGCCGGTCGTCCTGGCCCATCAGGGTCAGCAGCAGCACGGCGCCCGCGGTCAGCACGAAGCCCAGGGAGACCATCGTGCGCGGGCCGACCCGCTGGAGGGTGTACGAGCCGGTGGCCCCGGCGGCCATCGCGGCGAAGGTCAGCGGCAGCAGCCGCAGGCCGGTCTCCAGCGGGCTCAGGCGCAGCACCAGCTGGAGGTACTGGACGGCGATCAGCTCCAGGCCGACCAGGGCCAGCATGGCGAGCACGATGCAGCCGACGGAGGTGGAGAAGGCGGCCCGGGAGAACATCCGCATGTCGATCAGCGGGTGCTCGCGCCGCTTCTGGCGCCGTACGAAGAGGACGAGCAGCACCGCGCCGAGGAGCAGCGGGACCAGGGCCTGCGGGTCGGCGAGATGGCGCTCGGCGCCGATCCGCTTGACCCCGAGGACCACGCCGAGCACGCCGGCGGCGGCCATCAGCGCGCCCACCACGTCCCAGGGCCCGTCGGCCGCGCCCCGCGATTCGGGCAGCAGCCAGCGGCCGAGCGGCAGGATCAGCGCCATCAGCGGGATGTTGATGAGGAAGACGGAGCCCCACCAGAAGTGCTGGACGAGGAAGCCGCCGAGGACCGGCCCGCTGGCCGCGCCGATCGCGGCGACGGCGGTCCAGATGCCGATGGCCAGGGCCCTCTCGCGCCGGTCGGGGAAGACCTGGCGCAGGATCGACAGGGTGGCGGGCATGATCATCGCCCCGCCGACGCCGAGCAGGGCGCGGGCGCCGATCAGCACCTGGGCGTTGTCCGCGAGGGCGGCGATCGCCGAGGCGACGCCGAAGAGGGTGTAGCCGAGGAGCAGGATCCGGCGCCGGCCGACGCGGTCGCCGAGGGTGCCGAAGAGGATCAGCAGCGCGGCGCACACCAGCGGGTAGGCGTCGACGATCCACAGCAGTTCCTGCGAGCCGGGCCGCAGGTCCTCGGTGACGGAGGGGACGGCGACGTGCAGGATCGTCGCGTCGAGCGCGACGAGCACCAGGCTGACGCAGAGGACCGCGAGGACGACCCAGCGGTTGGCGCCGCCGGAGACCTCGGTGATCCGCTGCCGGAGGGGGGACCTCCCGTCGCCGGCCGTGTTCGTCCCCGACATCCGTGTACCTCCCAGGTGATCCCTCGCACTCGGCGGACCAGCGTCGTACGGCGCCGCGGGGTGGTGCCCTGTGCGGCGTCCTACGGGGTCCGGCATCGACTCGCGAGTGAAGGGTCAGCGTACGCGAGTTCGCGTGCCCGGCACGTGGTCAAGCTCTCATCGCGGCGACGGCCCCGCTGTGGTGTGCGCCACTCGCCGCCGCTCCCCCTTTCCCCCGCGTACACGCGTGATCACGGCCCGTGGTTGCGGTTCCGTACCCGGTGGTGACGCCGTTGATACTCGTCCACGTGACAACTGTGCCCGCCTCCGTCGCCCCTTCCGAGCACCCCGGCCCGAGCCCGCGCCGGGCCGCGCCCGCGCTCGCCGCCTTCGCCGCGGTGCGCCTCCTCGGGCTGGCCGTGCTCGCGGTGTGGTCCGCGGCGGCCGGCAGCAGCCCGCACACGCTGCTCTCGGCCCGCTGGGACTCCCTCTGGTACGCCCGGATCGCCGCCGACGGATACGGGTACGAGGTGGTCCTGCCCAGCGGGGCCGTCCACTCCAACCTGGCGTTCTTCCCGCTGCTGCCGTGGCTCGAACGGCTGGTGGCGGCGCCCACGGGGCTCTCGTACGGGTCCGCGGGCCTGGTGGTGTCGGCGGTGGCGGGGCTCGCCGCGGCCTGGGGGATCTTCGCCGTCGCGGACCTGCGGTACGGGCGGCGCGCCGGGGTGCTGGCGGTGGCGCTGTGGGCGGCGCTGCCGGTGGGCATCGTCCAGTCGATGGCGTACAGCGAGTCGCTGTTCACCGCCCTGGCCGCCTGGGCCCTGTACGCGGCGCTGCGCGGGCGCCTGCTCACGGCGGGGCTGCTCGCGGCGGGCGCGGGGCTGACCCGTCCGGTCGGCGCGGCGGTGGTCGCGGCGGTGTGGGTCGCGGCCGTCCTGGCGTGGCGGCGCGGGGAGCGCTCGTGGCGCACGGCGGCTGGGGCGGTGCTGGCCCCCCTGGGCGCGGCGGCGTACGCGCTGTGGGTGGGGGCCCGGACCGGCGGCGGGCTGACGGGCTACCTGGACGTGCAGGCGGGCTGGGGCAACGGGTTCGACGGGGGCTGGGCCTTCGCCCGGTTCATCGGGGCGCGGCTGGCCTCGTCCGCCTTCCTCGCCGGGCTGGGACTGATCGCGGGGGTCCTGCTGGTCCTGTGGCTGTACGCGCTGTGCGTGCGCGGCCGCCAGCCGGCCGTGCTCCTCGTCTACTGCGGGGTCGTGGTGGCGCTGGCGCTGTGCGCCTCGGGGTACTTCGGCTCCAAGCCCCGGCTGCTGCTGCCGGCGTTCCCCCTGATGCTGCCGCCGGCGGTGGCGCTGGCCCGCCGGCACGGGGGGCGGGCGGCGGCGGTCGTCGGGGGGATCGCCCTGGCCTCGGCGGTCTACGGGGCGTTCTGGCTGAACGGCTCGGGCCCGCCGTGAGCCCGGCGCCCCGCCGTCCGTGATCACGGAATGGGTCGTTCCAATCCATGATTCCGCAAAGGAATTGAGCTGCGGCGATAAATCTCCCGTAAGTGTGCGGACAATTGGCGGGCGGCACTCCGAGAGGTGAATCCGGGGAGTTCCAACGGGGGGCGAAATAACGGGAATTAAGTCCCGCGTGAGACGCACTCCACATCACATGGTCATCACAAAGCGCGCGATTCGCACGGGCCGCGCTTCGACGCGCGGTAACGTCGATTGAGTGCGTACTGACCAAATGCTTGCCCGTCTGGAGCCGGTGTTCGCCCGGCTGGACCGGGAACCAGAGCGACCGGCTCATCTGCAAACTCCGCGGATGAGCCGGCACCGCGTCGTGCTCCTCTGCGCGACCCTCGCCTTCTACCTGGCGATCGTCGTGGCCGTGCTGACGACGTCCTGGCTCGTCCGCCTGGACTGGCAGATCATGTTCTTCCGGCCGTACGAGCAGTGGCCGCAGATCCACGCCTTCCTCGACTACCTCGTCGTCCTCGGCCAGCGCGGACCCACGGCGGTGATGGTCGCGGCCTGGCTCGGCTGGCGCTCCTGGCGCCAGCACACCCTGCGCCCGCTGATCGCGCTCGGCGTGGCCCTGCTACTGCTGAACATCACCGTGGGCTCCGTCAAGCTCGGCCTCGGCCGGCTCGGGCCGCACTACGCCACCCAGATCGGCTCCGCCGAGCTCTTCGCGGGCGGCGATATATTTCCTTCCGGCCACACCGCCAACGCCGTCGTGACCTGGGGAATCCTGGCCTACCTGGCCTCCACCACGGTCACCCGCCGGGTGCTGTCCATCCTGTCCGGCGTCCTGTCGCTCAGCGTCGGCGCCACCACCGTCTACCTCGGCACGCACTGGGTGAGCGACGTCCTGCTCGGCTGGACCGCCGGCCTGCTGATCATGCTGGCGCTGCCCTGGTTCGAGCCGCTCATCGCCCGCTCCGAGGCGTACGTCTTCGAGCTGCGCGAGCAGTGGCGCCGCCGGCTGGAGGAGGGCCGGGTCTCCGAACCCGTCGCCGCCGCGCTCACCCCGCTGCTCTCGGCCGGCGGCAAGTGGCGGCCCACCCGGGCCGGCGGGGCCGGGACGGCACCCGTCGCCGCCGCCCAGGCGGCCCCCGGCCACTCCCCCGCGCTCCGGCCGGCCGCCCACGCCCACCCGGCGTCCCGGCCGCACCTGATCCGCTCCGAGCGCACCCCGGTCACCCCGGCCGGCAGCCGCCGCCCGGCCCACACCGAGCGGGCCGCCGCCCGCAGCGCGCGTCCCGCCACGGGCGGCTGACGGACCCCGCGGGAACGGTACGCACAACCCCACCCCGCACCACGACGGCGGGCCGGTTCGAGGAACCGGCCCGCCGTTCATATGTCCAGCGCGTCAGCCGCGCGCCCAGAGGTTCCTCCGTACCGGGTCACGCTTGTGTCACGGGTTGTCGACGGTCGCGTCCGTCCAATCATTGATTCCCGAGCCGGAATTCAATTGCCCCCGGACCGAATTCACGGACTCTCCGGCACCCTCCAGCGCACGCCCCAGAAGGTCCCGCAGAGCCCTGATCCGTCCCGTCAGCTCGGGGGGCTCCACCACGTCGAACTCACAGCCGAGCAGCATGACGTGAATCACCAGGACATCGAGGTTCACCGCCCCGGTGCGCAGCAGGCAGCTCTCCCCGTCGAGCGGCTCGACCACGCCGTCCGCCGGCCCGACGAACCGCGCCGCCTCCTCGGCCGGGACCCGCAGCCGCACCACCGCCCGGGCGGCGTACGCACGCTGCGAGACCCCCTCCGAGACGTACGCGGCGAGGTCCTCGGCCGGGGCCGGTCTCGGGGCGAAGCGCGGGCCGTGCGGCGGACGGGGCTCGATCCGGTCGGCGCGGAAGGTCCGCCAGTCCTCCCGGTCGAGGTCCCAGGCCACGAGGTACCAGCGCCGCTCCGTGCACACGAGCCGGTGCGGCTCCACGGTCCGGCGGCTGACGGCCCCGCCGTGGTCCCGGTAGCCGAAGCGCAGCCGCTCGCCATCCCGGCACACGGTCGCGAGCTCCGTCAGCACCGCCGGGTCGACGGTGTCGCGGCCGGGCCCGCGCAGCATGGGGACGGTGAACTCGTTCAGCGCGGAGACCCGTCCGCGCAGCCGGCCCGGCAGCACCTGCTCCAGCTTGGCCAGCGCCCGGACGGAGGCCTCCCCGATCCCCTCGACCCCGTTCCCCGCCGCCGTCCGCAGCCCGACCGCGACCGCGACGGCCTCGTCGTCGTCCAGCAGCAGCGGCGGCAGCTCGGCGCCCGCGCCCAGCTGGTAGCCGCCACCGGTACCGGGGCTCGCGTTCACGGGATACCCGAGCTCCCGCAGCCGGTCGACGTCGCGCCGCACGGTCCGGGGGGTGACGCCGAGCCGCTCGGCGAGATCGGCACCGGTCCACTCGCGGTGGGCCTGGAGCAGGGACAGGAGGCGCAGCAGCCGCGCGGAGGTCTCGAGCACCGACCCAGTGTGCCCCTCTTTTTTCCCGCGGCACTCGCGCGGTGCGGCCCCTGGGGCCTTACCGGCTTCGCGCCGCTGCGCGGGGCCGGGGTCCCCTACCCGCCCTTCCACCGTTCCTCCCCCAGCTACCGCTGGGAGGTGCCCCCAGAGGCTCCGCCCCAGACCCCACGCCTCAAACGCCGGCGGGGCTGATTTCAGCCCCGCCGGCGTTTGAGGCGAATCTTGAAGCCGCACCGGCGATTGAGGTGGGAACGGTGGAAGGGCGGGTAGGGGACGGCCCCGCGCAGCGACCACCCACCCCCACCGGCCACCCGGCTCAGGGCACCCGAACCGGGGCCGCGCCGGCCGGTGCCGGCGCCGAGGTCGCCGGGACCGGGGCTGCGGGGACCGGGGCTGCGGGGGCCGGGGTCGCCGGGGCCGGGCCGGCCGGGGTCTGGGGCGCGGGGGGCGTCGGCGTCGGGGCGCGGTCCGGGAGGGTGAGGAGGAGGCCGGGTTTCAGGGAGGCCGGGTCCGGGCCGATCGCCGGGCGGTTCGCCTCGTACAGGGCCCGCCAGCCCCCCGGCACCCGGTGCCGGCGGGCGATCCCGTCCAGCGTGTCCCCGCCCCGCACCACGTGCATCCGTCCCGCCAGCCCGTACCGCTTCGCGCACACCGGCCACGCCTCCCACCCCTGCGCCCCCAGCACGTCCTCCGCGACGCGGATCTGCTGCTCCCGCGTCGCCAGGTCCGCCCGCGCCGCGAAGGCCAGCCCCCCGTGCTCCTCCCACGTCGCCTGCCAGAACTGCAGCCCCCCGTAGAACCCGTTGCCCGTGTTCACCGCCCACCGCCCGCCGCTCTCGCAGTCGGCGACGCAGTCCCACGGCCACTCCCCGCCCGGCCCGCAGTCCCCCGGCCCGTGCCCGATGACGCCCGGCGAACCGGGATGCGCGGCCCCCGCCGGCCCGGGAGCGGGCGGGGGCGGCGCCGCGACCGCGCCGGCGCCCCACGGGAGTACGAGCACCAGCGCGGCGCAGACCGCGAAAGCGGCCCGCCGGAAACGGACATCGGGCATCGCGCCACGCTACGCAGCCCCCTCCGCCCGCCCGCCCCGCCACGCGGCGCGCCCCCGCGCCCCACCCGGACGGCCGATCCCCGGCCCGCACCCCAAACGACCAGCCGACGGCATCAACTGCGCACAACCAGGCAATAGTTGCCAGGAAAACGAAGCACCCCCGGCCCAGTTCACTCGTTCGGGTGGCCGGTTCGAATCCGTTCCCTCAAACGGCGTGACCCCGGCCGAGCCTCAGCCGTTGAGCCCGGCGAGCCGGGAACCCCCCGGCCTCCGCACGAATGAGGAGCCCCCCCGTGCCGCGCATGCTCGACGTCAGTCTTGAGGTACGTGCCGAGATCGGTGACGAAGAAGCCGACAGGCTGCTCACCGGCGACGACGCCCCGGGCAGTTACGACTGCACCTCCTGCCGCACCCCCGGCGACCCCGAGACCGACCCGACGAGCACCGTGCTGTTCGTGGGCGAGGAGACGGCCGTCCTCGCCTTCGCCCACGCCGGCTGCATCCCCTCCCAGGTCGTCACGGTCTCCGAGGCCGAACTCCAGGGCGCGGTCCGCAGCATCACCGGTGACAGCCCCGCCCCCGAGCAGGCCGCCGCGGGCGAGGTCCCGCAGAGCGTCCCCGGCGGCCAGGCCGTCCTCGGCATCACCAGCGGCCTGATCCTGATCAACGGCGAGCTGCACCCCGCGCTCGTCGTCGAGCCGACCGCCCCGATCGCCCGCCCCGGCACCACCGGCCCCGGCGACGACTTCCTGCCGCTCCTCATCGAGCAGGGCTTCATCCCGGTCACCGACACCGAGCAGGTGCCGTCCGCTCTGGAGGGCTGGTCCGTCCTGCTCGCCGCCGGCCAGCTGCACGCCGTGCTCCAGCCCGGCGCGGACGGCGGCCCCCAGGCCTCGTGGTGGCAGGCGCACCAGGCGCTGTCCGTGACCGACGGCTGGCGGGCCGCGGTCAACAAGACCCAGCGGGTCCTGGTCTACGCCGCCCCCGTCGGTTCCATCGGCCAGCAGCCCCGCGAGGACCTGCTCCGCGACGCCCTGGATAAGGCCGCGAGCAACGGCAAGCTCGTCGCCGCCTCGATGCCCCTCGCGGGTGCCGCGGGCGCCTGAGCCCACCCCTCACCTCCCACCGGGAACCGCCACCCGTCCTCCTCGCGAAGGGGGCCGGGCGGCATGCGCCGGGGGTGCGCGGTCCGTCCCGCGCACCCCCGGCGATCTGCGTTTTCAACCCCCTTCACCCCGCATCCGCAGCGCCCCGGTGTCGTTGGCTGATACGTGCATGCATACGACCCCTCCCGCGCCCCGTCCTATCCGAGCAGCGTCCCCCCGATGCGCCCCGCACTGGAACGGGACCACGCTCCGGCCGCCTCGCACACCCCGATCTTCGACGCCCTGTACTCGGAGTACCTGCGCTCCTTCCGGGCCCTGCCGGGCGACCGGAGCGGCGAGGAGGACCTCGGCTTCACCGCCTTCTCGTACGGGTCCTCGTACGGGTCCCCGTACGGCGGCTCCACGGCGGGATCCTCGTACGGCGGGTCCGCCGGGTCCTCGGGCTCCGCGTACGGCAGCGGCCCCTACACCACCGGATGGAACGGTTCCGCATGGCAGCGGGCCGATCCCTGGCAGCCCGCGTACCCGCCCGCGCCGATCGTCCCCCAGCCCCTGTACGCCCACGCCGGAGCCGCCGTCGCCGTACCGGCGTCCGGGACCGGACCGGGGTCCGGATACGGCGACGGGCGGCAGCACCACACCGGGATGCAGCACATCCCGGCGGCCCTGCCGCCCGCTCCGCGCCGGGGCTACTGACCCCGGCGCACTGCCGCTACTTCTTCTTCTTGTACTGGGCGCCGCGCTTCTCGCGCACCCGCACCGAGATGTGCAGCGGGGTGCCCTCGAAGCCGAACTCCTCGCGCAGGCGGCGCTCGATGAAGCGCCGGTAGCCGTGCTCCAGGAAGCCGGAGGCGAAGAGGACGAACCGCGGCGGCTTGCTGCCCGCCTGGGTACCGAACAGGATGCGGGGCTGCTTGCCGCCGCGGATCGGGTGCGGGTGAGCGGCGACGATCTCGCCGAGGAAGGCGTTCAGACGGCCCGTGGGGACGCGCGTCTCCCAGCCCGCGAGGGCGGTCTCGATCGCCGGGACCAGCTTCTCCATGTGGCGGCCGGTCTTCGCCGAGACGTTGACCCGGGGCGCCCAGGAGACCTGCTGCATCTCGGTCTCGATCTCGCGCTCGAGGTAGTAGCGGCGCTCCTCGTCCAGCTCGTCCCACTTGTTGTACGCGATCACGATCGCGCGGCCGGCCTCGACGGCCATGGTGATGATGCGCTGGTCCTGGACGCTGATGCTCTCGGTGGTGTCGATCAGGATGACCGCCACCTCCGCCTTCTCCACGGCCGCGGCCGTACGCAGCGAGGCGTAGTAGTCGGCGCCCTGCTGGAGGTGGACCTTCTTGCGGATGCCCGCCGTGTCGACGAACTTCCAGGTGACACCGCCGAGCTCGATCAGCTCGTCGACCGGGTCGCGGGTGGTGCCGGCCAGCTCGTTGACGACGACGCGGTCCTCGCGGGCCACCTTGTTCAGGAGGGAGGACTTGCCGACGTTCGGGCGGCCGATCAGGGCGATGCGGCGCGGGCCGCCGATCGGCGCGCCGCCGAAGGTCTGCGCGGGGGCCTCGGGCAGGACCTCCAGGACGGCGTCGAGCATGTCGCCCGTGCCGCGGCCGTGCAGGGAGGAGACCGGGTACGGCTGGCCCAGGCCCAGGGACCACAGGTAGGCCGCGTCGGCCTCGCCGCTCTGGCCGTCGACCTTGTTGGCGCACAGCACGACGGGCTTGCCGGCCCGGCGCAGCAGCTTGACCACGGCCTCGTCGCTGTCGGTGGCGCCGACCTTGGCGTCCACGACGAAGACGACCGCGTCGGCGGTCTCGATCGCGTACTCGGCCTGGGCGGCGACGGAGGCGTCGATGCCGAGGACGTCCTGCTCCCAGCCGCCGGTGTCGACGACCTTGAAGCGGCGGCCGGCCCACTCGGCCTCGTAGGTGACGCGGTCGCGGGTGACGCCCGGCTTGTCCTCGACGACGGCCTCGCGGCGGCCGATGATGCGGTTGACCAGGGTCGACTTGCCGACGTTCGGGCGGCCGACGACGGCGAGCACGGGCAGCGGTCCGTGGCCGGCTTCCCCGATCGCGTCCTCGACGTCCTCGAGGTCGAAACCTTCCTCCGCGGCGAGCTCCATGAACTCCGCGTACTCGGCGTCGCCAAGTGCTCCGTGGTCGTGCTGGTCGTTCATGAAGTCCGTTCCTCGTCGTTCGTGGTGATCGGTGGTGTCGTCCGCGTGGCGGGCACCACTACTGGGTTCAAGTCTCGCTCAGCGCCCGGTGAGGCGCTTGGCGTCGGCCAGGTGGGCGGTCAGCCGGTCCTGGATGCGTACGGTGGCCGCGTCCAGCGCGGTCCGCGTACGGCGGCCCGTGCCGTCCCCGGCCTCGAAGGCGGAGCCGAAGACGATGTCGACCCGGCTGCGCAGCGGCGGCAGGCCCTTGACCAGCCGGCCCTGGGCCTCCGTGCTGCCCAGGACGGCGACCGGCACTATGGGCGCTCCGCCGCGCACCGCGAAGTAGGCGAGACCGGCGCGCAGGGACGCGAAGTCCCCGTCACCCCGGGTGCCCTCGGGGAAGATCCCCAGGGCGCCGCCGTTGTCGAGGACGTCCAGGGCGCGGGTGATGGCGGTCCGGTCGGTGCCGGAGCGGTCCACCTTCACCTGCCCGATCCCCTCCAGGAAGGGACCGAGGGGCCCGACGAACGCCTCCTTCTTGATCAGGAAGTGCAGCGGCCGGGGCGCGGTGCCCATGACCAGGGGTCCGTCGATGTTGTGGGAGTGGTTCACGGCCAGGATCACGGGGCCGGTGGCGGGTACCTTCCAGGCACCCAGCACACGCGGCTTCCAGAGCCCGTACATGAGCCCGATTCCGATGCGTCTGCCGACCGCCGCACCCTTGAGGGAGGGCGTATCGCTCACTTGCTCCGCCGCTCTTCCACCAGGGTCACGACGCATTCGATGACCTGGTCGAGGGTGAGCTCGGTGGTGTCCACCTCGACGGCGTCGCCCGCCTTGGCCAGCGGGGAGGTCTTGCGGCCGGAGTCCGCGGCGTCCCGCTTGACCAGGGCCTCCTTGGTGGCGGCGAGGTCGGCGGCCTCCTTGCCGCGCAGCTCGCCGCTGCGGCGGGCGGCGCGGGCCTCGGCGGAGGCGGTCAGGAAGATCTTGAGGTCGGCGTCGGGCAGGACGGTGGTGCCGATGTCCCGGCCCTCGACGACGATCCCGCCGGCCTCCGCCGCCTCGGCGGCGATGGAGCGCTGGAGGTCGGTGATCAGGGCGCGCACCTCGGGGACGGCGCTGACGGCGCTGACCTTGGAGGTGACCTCCTGGGTGCGGATCGGGCCGGACGCGTCCTGGCCGTCCACGGTGATGGTGGGGGCGGAGGGGTCCGTACCGGAGACGATGGCCGGCTTGCCGGCGGCGAGGGCGATCGCCTGCGGGTCGTCGGTGTCGATGCCGTTGGTGATCATCCACCAGGTGATCGCCCGGTACTGGGCACCGGTGTCCAGGTAGCGCAGCCCGAGCTTGGCGGCCACGGCCTTGGAGGTGCTGGACTTGCCCGTGCCGGAGGGACCGTCGATGGCGACGGTCACGGCGGACGGAGCTGCGGATTCCACGGTGCGGGCACCTTCCTGGTTGCGCGTACGTGTCCGGGCGCGCCAATAGCGCCCCTCCCCAGGTTACCGGCCCCGGGCGCCCGCCGTTCCCGGCCCCTTCAGCTCCGCACCCCCGCTACTGCTGGCGCAGCGCCCAGCCCCGCTCGCGGAGCTCGGCGGTGAGGGACGCCACCGCCCTCGGCTCCACCATGAGCTGCACCAGGCCCGCCTGCTGGCCGGTGGCGTGCTCGATCCGCACGTCCTCGATGTTGACCCCGGCCCGGCCCGCGTCGGCGAAGATCCGGGCCAGCTCGCCGGGCTTGTCGCTGATGAACACCCCGACCGTCTCGTAGGCCATGGGGGCCGCGCCGTGCTTGCCGGGGACCCGGACCCGGCCCGCGTTGCCGCGCCTGAGCACGTCCTCGATGCCGGCGGCGCCGCCCCGGCGCTTGGCCTCGTCGCCGGACTGGAGGCCGCGCAGGGCCTCCACCGTCTCCTCCAGGTCGGCGGCGATGCCGGCCAGGACGTCGGCGACCGGCCCGGGGTTGGCGGAGAGGATCTCCACCCACATCCGGGGGTCGGAGGCGGCGATGCGGGTCACGTCGCGGATGCCCTGGCCGCACAGCCGCACCGCCGTCTCGTCCGCCTCTTCCAGCCGGGCGGCGACCATGCTGGAGACCAGCTGGGGGGTGTGCGAGACCAGGGCGACGGCCCGGTCGTGGGCGTCGGCGTCCATCACCACGGGGACGGCCCGGCACAGGGCGACGAGCTCCAGCGCCAGGTTCAGCACCTCGTGGTCGGTGTCGCGGGTCGGGGTCAGCACCCAGGGGCGGCCCTCGAACAGGTCCGCCGTGGCGGCCAGCGGGCCGGAGCGCTCCTTGCCGGCCATGGGGTGGGTGCCGATGTAGGCGGAGGTGTCGGCGCCGAGGGCGGCGAGCTCGCGGCGCGGCCCGCCCTTGACGCTGGCCACGTCCACGTAGGCCCGGGCCAGCCCGCGCCCGATGGCGTCGGCGAGCGCGGCGGCCACGTGGGCGGGCGGTACGGCGATGACCGCGAGGTCGACCTGGCCCTCGGGGGCGTCGTCGGTGCCAGCGCCCAGGGCGGCCGCGGTACGGGCCTGCGCCGGGTCGTGGTCGACGAGGTGGACGGCGATGCCCCGGGCGGTCAGGGCGAGCGCCGCGGAGGTGCCGATCAGTCCGGTTCCGATGACGACGGCGGTTCTCACGGGGCGCTCCAGGGGTGATCACGTAACGGCAGGGCCTGACTCAGGGTAGCCACTCGGTACCGCGAAAGGACCCGGCGGTCCGCCCTGTGGACGGGGCCGGGCCCTCGCGGGCGGTCGCGGCGCGAATCAGAGGTTCTGCTGCCGGATGATGTCCTCCAGGGACTCGGTCGGCAGTTGGCCGCTCGGGGTCAGCTTGTCGACGGCCTGCGGGAGGGCCTGTGCGATCTGGTCGGCGGCCTCGTCCGGGCTGACGCCGGCCTGCCTTGCCGCCTGCTGGAGGGCGTCGTCCGGCAGGGCGTCCTTGATCTGGGCGCCGCTGACGGGCTGGTTGTCGCCGGTGCCGATCCAGGACTGGGCCTGGTCGGCGAGGCCGGACCTGGTCAGCATGTCCAGCAGCCCGCCGAGGGGGTTGTTCGCGCCTCCGGCCGCCTGGCCGCCGCCGGCGCCGCCGCCCGCCAGGGCGCCGATCAGCGCGCCGAGGATGTTGCCCCCGCCGCCCGCCGCGCCGCCGCTGCCGCCCTGGCCGCCTCCGAGGAGTCCGCCGAGCAGGGAGCCGAGGTCGTTACCCGCCATGGTCCTGTGCCTTTCGAGGGGGGACCGGGCGCGCGTCGGGGCGGGCCCGGTTTCGGGACACGGACAATGTCGCCCGGATCATCCCGTACCGCCACTTGGCACACCGGTGGCGGCGCCGGTGCGGTAGAACCACCGGCATGATCTTCCACATCGTCCCGCTCGCCGACTGGAGCGCCGCTCCCGAGCTCCCGTACGCGCCCGCCTCGCTCGCCTCCGAGGGGTTCGTCCACTGCTCGGCGGACCGGCCGACCGTCCTCGCCATCGCGGGCTCCCACTACCGGGAGGTACCGGGCCCCCTGCTCGCCGTCGAGCTCGACGAGGGGGCGCTGGCGGCGGAGGTCCGCCGGACCGGCCCCGGCGACCCGTACCCGCACGTCCACGGCCCGTTGAACCGGGACGCCGTGGTGCGCGTGTGGGAGGTCGTACGCACGCCCGGCGGCGGCCCGGCGGAGCTGACCCCCTGGCACCCGGGCGGATGAACCGGAGTGGCGGGCTTCAATCGGAGCCCGCCGCGCGCCAGGATGCTCCTCGCCATCCCCGCCACCGACCGAACCACGGAGCTCCCATGACTGAGTCACAGACCGCCCGGCGCACGGTACTCGCGGCCGGGGCGGCCGCCCTCGCGGGCGGCACGCTCGCCGCCTGCGGAGGCGGCGAGGAGAAGAAGCCCGCCACCGAGCCGGCGGGCCCGTCCGCCCCGTCGGCCGAGGCCCCGGCGGCCTCCTCGCCCCCCGCGCCCCCCGTGGCATCCGCCCCGCCGCAGAACGCGAAGCCGCTGGTGGACTCCTCGAAGGTGCCGGTCGGCGGGGGCACGGTCCTGAAGGAGGCGAAGCTGGTGGTGACCCAGCCGACGGCCGGGTCCTTCCGCTGCTTCTCGGCGGTCTGCCCGCACCAGGGCTGCCTGGTGAACAAGGTGGCGGACGGCACCATCGACTGCCCCTGCCACGGCAGCAAGTTCCAGGTCGCGGACGGTGCGGTGGCCCACGGCCCGGCGACCCGCCCGCTGGAGGAGAAGCAGATCAAGGTGGCCCCGAACGGCGAAATCTCGCTCGCCTAGCCCGGAGCCCGCCGCCTACCCTCCCCGCATGGACGACCTCACCCTGGTCCGGGACCACACGATCTACGCCTGCGTGACGGGCTCCCGCGCCTTCGGGCTGGCCACGGAGGCGAGCGACACCGACCGGCGCGGTGTCTTCCTCGCCCCCACGCCGCTCTTCTGGCGGTTCGACAAGCCCCCCACCCACGTGGACGGGCCGCGGGAGGAGGAGTTCTCCTGGGAGCTGGAGCGCTTCTGCGAGCTCGCGCTGCGCGCCAACCCGAACATCCTGGAGTGCCTGCACTCCCCCCTGGTGGAGCGGATCACCCCGGTGGGCGAGGAACTGCTGTCCCTGCGCGGGGCGTTCCTCTCCCGCCGGGCCCACGCCACCTTCACCCGCTACGCGGCCGGCCAGCACCGCAAGCTCCTCGCGGACGTCCGCCTCCACGGAGCCCCCCGCTGGAAGCACGCCATGCACCTGCTGCGCCTGCTGCTGTCCTGCCGCGACCTGCTGCGCACGGGCCGCCTGGAGGTCGACGCCACCCCGTACCGCGACCGCCTCCTGGCGGTGAAGCGGGGCGAGCTGACCTGGGAGGAGGTCGACACCTGGATGGCCCGCCTCACGGAGGAATCCGACACGGCCCTCACCACCACCCCCCTCCCCGCCGGCCCCGACCTCCCCCGCGTCGAGGCCTTCCTCCACCGCACCCGCCTCGCCTCGGCCCGCTGAGAACCGCTCACGCGTCCCAGAGGGCCCCGAAGGTGAGGAGTTCGTCGCGGTACTCGATGCCGCCCTCCCAGTCGCGCGGCCAGACGTCCGCGCCGAGGTGGGCACCCGCGAAGGCGCCGGCCAGGCAGGCGATCGAGTCGGAGTCGCCCGCCGTGCAGGCCGCGCGGCGCAGGGCCAGGAGGGGTTCGTCCGGGAAGAGCAGGAAGCACTGGAGGGCGGTGGCCAGGGCCTCCTCGGCGATCCAGCCCTCGCCCGTGGTCAGGCAGGGGTCCGTCTCCGGGGAGGGGGTGCGCAGGGCCGCCGCGAGCCGGTCCAGGGCGGCCAGGCAGTCGTCCCAGCCCCGGGCGATGAAGGACTCCGCCGAGGCGTCGGAGGCGGTGCGCATCCACAGGTCGCCGAGCCAGCGCTCGTGGTAGCGGACGCGGTTCTCCAGGGCGTACGAGCGCAGCCGCCCGACCAGGCCCGTCACCTCGATGCCCTGCGCCAGGAGGTACACGACGCGGGCGGTCAGGTCGGAGGCCGCGAGGGCGGTGGGGTGGCCGTGGGTGAGGGCCGACTGGAGCTGGGCGGCGCCCGCCCGCTCCTCGTCCGTCCAGCCGGGGACCAGCCCCACCGGGACCACGCGCATGTTGGCGCCGCAGCCCTTGGAGCCGGTCTGGCTGGCGTCGTGCCAGTCCCGCGCCGGGTCGTTCAGCAGGCCGCAGGCCACCATGCAGGTGCGGCCGGGGGCGCGGTTGTTCTCCGGGGAGTGGTACCAGTCGACGAACTCCTCGCGGACCGGCCGGGTCAGGCGCAGGGGCCCGACCGGGCCGCGCTCGGCGGCCGTCCGTATCCCCCGGGCCAGGGCCAGGGTCATCTGGGTGTCGTCGGTGACGATCGCCGGGCGGGGCAGCCGCATCTGCCGCCACGGCCCGGTCTTGGCCAGGATGGACGGGACGTCGTTGAACTCGGTCGGGAAGCCGAGGGCGTCGCCCAGGGCCAGGCCGATCAGGGCGCCGGTCGCGGCGCGCTTCGGGGCGGTCACGGGGTCGGTCCTTCCGTTGGTCGCAGCAGGGGCGGGTGGAGCGTGGTGGCCGGTCCGGCCCGGTAGAGGGCGGCGGGTTTGCCGCGGCCGCCGGTGAGCCGGGCGGCTCCGGGCACGGCTTCGACGAAGCCGGGGGTGGCGAGGACCTTGCGGCGGAAGTTGGGGCGGTCGAGGCCGGTGTCCCAGACGGTCTCGTAGACGGCCTGGAGTTCCCCGAGGGTGAACTCGGGCGGGCAGAAGGCGGTGGCGAGGCAGGTGTACTCGAGCTTCGCGCCCACCCGCCGGCGGGCGTCCGCGAGGATCAGGCCGTGGTCGAAGGCGAGCCCGGAGGCCTGCGCCACCGGCACCCAGCGCGCCCGGTCGGCGTCCCCGCCGCCGTCCTCGGCCGGTTCGGGCAGGTCGGGAACGAGCGCGGTGAAGGCGACGGACACCACCCGCATCCGGGGGTCGCGGTCCGGTTCGCTGTAGGTGCGCAGCTGTTCCAGGTGCAGGGCCCCGAGCGGCTCCGGTGCCAGTCCCGTCTCCTCGGCGAGCTCGCGCAGGGCGGCCGTCTCGGCGGACTCCCGGGGCAGCACGAAGCCGCCGGGCAGCGCCCAGGCCCCGGCGTACGGGTCCCGCCCGCGCCGGATCAGCAGGACGTTCAGGGCGCCGCCGCGCACGGTGAACACGGCCAGGTCGACGGTCACCGCGAAGGGCTCGAAGGCGTGGGGGTCGTAGGCCTGCGGGGCGTCGGCGTGCGGGGCGTCCGTGTGCCGGGCGTCGGACGCGGGTGCCGCCGGGCCGGGGCGGGCGGCACCGTCCGGCTCCGGGGCGGTCACCGGCGCTCCGGGAGGGGGGCGGCGAAGTGCCAGCCCTCGGCCAGCAGGCCGTCGACGGCGGCGACGGCCTGCTCCAGCCGTGCGCGCCGGTCGCCGCCCACGACCAGGAAACGCCTGCCGGTGCGGGCGAGTTCCCGCCGGAAGCGGCCGGTCATCCAGGGCCGCAGCCCCGGCCCGTCGCGCAGCCCGTCGTCCTCGAAGGGGACCCCCTCGTGGTCGGTCAGCAGGTACAGGTCGCGCCGGGTCCGCGCGGCGATCCGCTCGACCTCCCGGCTGCGGCCGCCGACGTAGCGCTCGTGCCAGATGCCGGTGGCGAAGGAGTCGGTGTCGCAGAAGAGCACCGGCGAGCCGAGCCGGGCGGCCCGTTCCTCGTTCTCGTCCTGCCGCCTGGCGATCACGGGGAACTCCTCCGAGCTGAAGGAGACGTCCTCCCAGGAGGCCGCCGGGTCCGCCGCACGGACCGCCGCCAGCTTCTCCTCGCTGTACTCGCGCCCGTACTCGGCGACCCAGCCGGTCTTCGCCCACACCCCGCCGCGCCGCCGGTAGTGCGCGGCCAGCTCGCGCGAGAGGGTGGTGGTGCCGGTGGACTCGGCGCCGAGGACGACGACCCGCCGGGCCAGCGCGGCCCGTACGGCCGGCCCCAGGAACTCCCAGCGGCCGGCCGGGTCCGCCCGTACGGCCGTCCCGGAGACCGGGAAGAGGCTGCGCGCCGGGTCCACGCAGACCTCCTGCGCGCCGAACCGCCGGGCGAGCTCGCTCCCGTACTCCTCGGAGGTGAAGACCGCGTCCACGGGCCGGCCCACCGCCGCGCGGAAGATCGCCATGTGCGCCTCCCAGACCGCCGGATCACACAGGTCGACGGGGACGTCGTCGACCGCGCCGACCACGTCCGCACCGGGGTGCTCCTCGCGCATCCAGGCGACCCGGTCGGCGAGCGGCACCGACTCCACGGAGGCGGCGCACACCAGCACCGTCAGCCGCTCGCACTGGTCCTGGGCGGTGCGCACCAGGTGGTGGTGGCCGGCGTGCGGCGGGTAGAACTTGCCGAGCACCAGCCCGTGCCCGTACCGCCTGCCGCCGCTCATGCCGTCGCTCCCGCGGCGGTCGCCGTACGGGCGCCGCCCGCCGGGAGGGAGCGCCGCCAGCCCACGTACCCGGCGACGCACAGGGCGAGGAAGCCGAGGTAGAGGACCGAGGTCAGGTAGAGCCCCTTGTAGGCGTAGAGCGGGACGTAGACGAGGTCGGCGGCGATCCACAGCCACCAGGACTCCAGGAGCTTGCGGCACTGCCCGTAGGTCGCCATGAGCGAGAGGGCCGTGGTCAGCGCGTCCCAGAAGGGGACGGTGGAGTCGCTGGCCCGGCCGAGCAGCAGGGCCAGCGCGGCGGTCCCCACCGCCCCCGCCGCGAGCAGCCACAGCCATTCGGCGCGCGTGGTGCGGCGCACCGGCAGGGCCTCGGCGGTTCCCGGTCCACCCCCGTGGGTCCAGGACCACCAGCCGTACGCGGCGAGGGCGATGAAGACGATCTGGAGCCCGGCGTCGGCGTAGAGGCCGGACTGGGCGAAGAGCACGATGAAGAACACGTTGTTCGCGATGCCGACCGGCCAGTTGGCGACGTGCTGCCGGGCCACCAGCCAGACGCACAGGGCGCCCGTGGCGAAGCCGAGGATCTCGGTCCAGCTCAAGTACCAGCCCATGGGGCCACCCGCTCCCTTTAATAGTCACGTTGACTATAAACAGGCGCGGGCCGCTCCGGCAAGGCGTCCACGGGAACGCGGAAGCCCGCGGCGCCGGTGGCACCGCGGGCTTCCGTAGGGCGTTCGGTGAGGCCTAGAGGCCGACCTCGCGCATGAGCATGCCGACCTCGGTGTTGGTCAGGCGGCGCAGCCAGCCGGACTTCTGGTCGCCGAGCTCGATGGGGCCGAAGGCGGTCCGGACGAGCTTGTCGACCGGGAAGCCGGCCTCGGACAGCATGCGGCGGACGATGTGCTTGCGGCCCTCGTGGAGGGTCACCTCGACCAGGTAGTTCTTGCCGACCTGGTCGACGACGCGGAAGTTGTCGGCGCGGGCGTACCCGTCCTCCAGCTCGATGCCGTCCTTGAGCCGCTTGCCGATGTCACGCGGCAGGGAGCCGGTGATCGCGGCGACGTAGGTCTTCTGCACGCCGTACTTCGGGTGCGTGAGGCGGTGGGCCAGCTCACCGTGGTTGGTGAGGAGGATGATGCCCTCGGTCTCCGTGTCGAGCCGGCCGACGTGGAAGAGGCGGGTCTCGCGGTTGGTGACGTAGTCGCCCAGGCACTGGCGGCCGTCCGGGTCCTCCATGGTGGAGACGACGCCGGCCGGCTTGTTCAGCGCGAAGAACAGGTACGACTGGGTGGCGACGGTCAGGCCGTCCACCTTGATCTCGTCCTTCGGCTGGACGCGCTTGCCCTGCTCCGTGACGATCTCGCCGTTGACCTCGACGCGGGCCTGCTCGATCAGCTCCTCGCAGGCGCGGCGCGAGCCCATGCCGGCCCGGGCCAGCACCTTCTGCAGCCGCTCGCCCTCCAGCTCGGCGCCGGGGAAGGTCTTCGGGGTCTTGATCACCGGCTTGTCGGCGTACCGGTCGCGCACGCGCTCCTCGATCCGCGCGTCCAGCTCGCGGGGGCGGGACTGCCCGCTGCGGCTGCCCGGGCCGCGGCGCGGGCCGCCGGCGCCGCCGATGCCGGGGGTCTTCGAGGTCCGGGGGCCGCCCTTGGCGCCACCGCGCGCGGCCGCGCCACGGGCGCCGCCGCCGCTGCGCCCGCTGCGCTCGCCCTCGGGGCCCACGTCGTAGCGGCGCTCCTCGGGGCGGGGGTTGCGGGGGCGCTGGGGGGCCTGGTCGCGGTCACGGTCGCGCGAGCCGCCCTGGCCGCCGCCGGAGGAAGAGCCGCGGTAGCCACCGCCGCTGCCCGAGCCGCCGCCGGAGCCGCCACGGTAGCCGCCGCCGCTGCCGCTGCCGCCGCGGTAGCCACCGCCGCCGGAGGAGCCGCCGCGGGCGCCACCGCGCCCGCCGCCACCGCCGCCGCTGTTCCTGTTGCCACCGTTGCCGTTGCCGCTGCTTCGCATCAAATGTCCGTCGTCTTGTCGTCGTCTACGTCAGTGTCCGGTGCGTCCGGATCGAACGACGGCACACCTTCTTGCGTCTCGGCTTCGATCGCGTCCGCCTCGGGGAGGAAGGGCGCGAGCTCCGGGAGCTCGTCCAGGCCGCGCAGGCCCATCCGCTCCAGAAAGTAGTTCGTCGTCCTGTACAGGATCGCACCTGTTTCGGGTTCCGTGCCCGCCTCGGCCACCAGACCCCGCTGGAGCAGGGTCCGCATGACCCCGTCGCAGTTGACCCCGCGGACCGCCGAGACCCTCGAACGGCTGACCGGCTGGCGGTACGCGACGACCGCCAGGGTCTCCAGGGCCGCCTGGGTGAGCCGGGCCTGCTGGCCGTCCAGGACGAAGGCCTCGACGGCGTCCGCGTACTCGGGGCGGGTGTAGAACCGCCAGCCCCCGGCGACCGGGCGCAGCTCGAAGCCCCGGCGCTGGACGGTGTACTCGTCGGCGAGGGCGGCGAGGGCGTCGGCGACCTCGCGGGGGGTGCGTCCGAGCACCTTGGCGAGGTGGTCGACGGTCGCCGGCTCGTCCACCACCATCAGGACGGCCTCCAGGGCCCCCTTCAGCTCCATCAGTCCCCTGCCTCCACGACTCGGTCGAACTCGTCGGTCACCGTCGGCATGCCGTCGCCGTCCCCGCCGCACCAGCGGACGGTCAGGGTGAGCAGGGCCTCCTCCTGGTCGAGGACCACGGCCTTCTCCCGGTAGAGCTCCAGGAGCGCCAGGAAGCGGGCGACGACGGTGAGGGTGTCCGGGGCGTCCTCGGTCAGCTCCCGGAAGGTCGCCTCGCCGCGTGCCTTGAGCAGGCGTACGACGAGACCGGCCTGCTCGCGGACGCTGACCAGCGGGGCGTGGATGTGGTCGACGTAGACCTCGGGCTTCGCCTTGGGCTGCATGGCCCGGACGGCGAGGCGGGCGAGGCCGTCGGCACCGATGGTGATGACCACCTCCGGCAGCAGCTCGGCGTGGTGCGGCTCCAGCCCGACGGTACGGGGGAAGCGGCGGCCCTCGTCCTCGGCACGGTGCTCGAAGATCTCGGCGATGCGCTTGTACGCGCGGTACTGGAGCAGCCGGGCGAAGAGCAGGTCCCGGGCCTCCAGGAGCGCCAGGTCGGCCTCGTCCTCCACCTCGGCGGCGGGCAGCAGCCGGGCGGCCTTGAGGTCGAGGAGGGTGGCGGCGACGACGAGGAACTCGGTGGTCTGGTCGAGGTCCCACTCGGGGCCCATGGCACGGATGTGCGCCATGAACTCGTCGGTGACCTTGGAGAGGGCGACCTCGGTGACGTCGAGCTTGTGCCGGGTGATCAGCTGGAGCAGCAGGTCGAAGGGGCCCTCGAAGTTGTCGAGCCGCAACGTGAACCGGCCGTCGCCGCCGGGGGCGGCCTCGGGGGGCTGCGGGGGGTCGCCTGCGGCCGTGGAGGGCGCGGGGGTGCCGTCGATGCCCTGGGGGGCCGCCGGGGCCGCAGCGGGCGCCTCAGCGGCTTCCTGCGGGGCACCGGGGCCGCGCCCCAGGGGCCGGCGGGCGGGGTGGTTCGGGGGCATGCGGGTCCAGGGTGGTGCGGGGTCGAACGGCCAGCCTAGGCCCTGGCCGGGCGTTTCCCGGTCCACCGCGGGGCGCGGGGGGGCGGCGCCGCTGCCGAACGGGTTCCCGGCACGGGCTGCGGCCGCGCGGCGCACCGGG
>NZ_JBEPFL010000027.1:0-124193 GCF_040301925.1 Streptomyces sp. NPDC000075 | reverse complement strand
GGGGCGCGCACCGCGCGGGCGGTGCGCCGCCCCTGCGCGGGGACGCCGCGCAGGACGCGCGCGCCCTTGCCCAGCCCCCGCCCCAGGAACGCCCGGAGCATCGCCAGGAACGGCCCGAGGTCGTCGGCGGCGAACCAGGCCGCCTCCACCCGCCCCCGCTCCGCGGGCGCCGCCACCCGTACGGGCCCGGGCCGCACGGCACCGGCAGCCGCTCCGGCACCACCACCCGACGCCGCAGCCGCACCCGCACCACCACCCGACGCCGCAGCCACACCCGCAGCCACAGCCACGCCCGCACCCGCCCCCGCCCCCGCCGAAGCACCACCGCCCCCGCCCGACCGCCGCCCCGGGAGCGACCGCCCCCGGACCGCCGCCAGCAGGGCGTAGTTCTCCGCGACGAAGACCCGCCCCGGACCGCCCACCGGCTCCGGGACCCGCTGACCCGTCAGGTCCAGGTACATCGCCTGGACCACGTCCAGCCCCGCGTCGTCCGCGAACAGCCGGAACTGGGCCCCCGGGCGGGGGTTGAAGTCGACCAGCCGGAAGGTGCCGTGCTCGTCGCGGCGGAAGTCGAGGTCCAGGATCCCCTGGTAGCCCAGCCGTTCGGCCATCCGCAGCCCCGACTCCTCCACCGCCGGGTCCGCCAGCCACCGCCCGACCGCCGTCAGTCCGGCCCGCACCGGCCAGGCCAGCTCCTTGCGTCCCGACCCGGCCAGCAGCGGCCGTCCGGCACGCCCGAAGGCCCCGTGGAAGAACCAGTCGGTGTCGGGGCCCTCGGGCAGGAAGCGCTGGAGCAGCAGCCGGCTGCCGGCCTCGGCGGAGCGCGCGTACAGCTCCCGCGCCCCGGCGGCGCTGTCGACCAGCGTGGTGCTGCGCAGCCCGCCGCCGGCGGGCAGCAGCCAGGGCCGGCTCCACTTCGCCACCACCGGCAGCCCCAGCGCCCACACGGCCTGCGCCGCCTCGGCCCCGCTCTGCGGGATCACCGTCTCCGGGTGCGGGACGTCCCAGCGCGCGCAGAGCCGCGACAGCTCGGCCTTGTCGGCCACCCGGGCGGGCAGGTCGTCCGGCTGATGGGGGATCCGGAAACGGTCCGTCAGCATCGGGGCCACGCGCGAGACGGCGATGGCACTCAGGTCGTCCATCGCCACCAGCACCGCCGGCCGGCCGATCCGCTCCGACACCCCGACGAGGCACTCCAGCAGCGCCTCGGGGGCCTGCGGGTCCAGGCCTCCGGCCGGGCCGGGGTGCGTGGCGCGCAGGTACCGCGAGCGACCCACGGGACCTCCCCCGGCTTCGACGACGGCATGGACCTCCACGCCCTTGCGCCCGAGGGATCTGACGGCGCCGAGGGTTCCGTGGTGGAACGGGTTGCGATCGAGTCTGAGCAGAACTGCGGGCACATGGCCGTCGAACGCGTACATACAAACGGACTTTCACCTAGTCGGACCAAGCGGAGGGGATGCGCAGCTGCGAATGGCCTAGGCAGCGGCCACCGGACAGGCCGTTCGTCAGATCTGATGTCTAACGTCGTTGGCAAGCACACCGGTTCGGCAGAGCTCGGGAGACGACATGCCCAGACCACACCACCGCCTGGTGAGCACCTGCGTCGGTACGGTCACGGCCGGGCTGCTCGCCACCGGCGCGGCGCTCGCCGCCCCGGACGACGAACCGGGCAGGGGCTCCGGCACCGCGTTCGGCGCCTATCTCGACTACGGGCCGGCCGGGGTCGCCCGCATCCCGTACCTGTCGCGCTGGCTGGGCGGCCGGGAGATCCGCGTCGGGCACACCTACCTGCCCGGCGACTCCTGGGCCGGCATCGAGGGCCGGGTCCCGTTCCTGGAGGACTGGGCGCGCTGGCGGCAGGCCAAGGACGACCGGATGTTCGTCCTGAACGTGCCGATGCAGGCCCGCAACGAGGGCCGGGTGCCCGACTGGCAGGTGGCCCAGCTGATCCGGGCCGGCGCGCAGGGCGAGTACGACCGGCACTTCCGGCGACTGGCCGAGCGGCTGGTGGAGCTCGGCGTCCCGGACACGGTGATCGTGCTCGGCTGGGAGATGAACGGCACCACCTACACCCACCGCTGCGGGCCCGACCCGGAGCACTGGAAGGCGTACTGGAACCGCGTCGTCAACACGATGCGCGCCGTGCCCGGTCAGCGGTTCAAGTTCGATTTCACCCCCAACCGGGGGACCGACGCGATCCCGTGGACCGCCTGCTACCCGGGCGACGACGTGGTCGACGTCATCGGCATGGATTCGTACGACCAGGGTCCGGGCCGGACCTTCGACGACCACGTCAGCCAGCCGTACGGGCTCCAGCAGCACGTCGACTTCGCGAAAGCACACGGGAAGCCGATCTCGTTCCCGGAGTGGGGGCTGTTCCGCAACGGGGACAACCCGGAGTACGTGCGGCGGATGCTCCGCTGGATCGACGAGCACCACCCGCTCTACCACACCATCACCGACTACTGCCCGCACGGCGTCTGGCAGTGCAAGCAGAACCCGAGGTCCTCGCAGGTCTTCCGCGACGCGCTGGCCGACCAGGGCCCGGTGGTCGTGCCGACGCCGGTGGTCCCGACCCCGGTGGTCCCCACCCCGGTGGTGCCCACGCCCGTGGTCCCGACCCCGGTGATCCCCACCCCCGTCGTGCCCACCCCGCAGATCCCGACCCCGCAGATCCCGACCCCGCCCGTGGCCCCGGAGCCCGAGGTGTCCGTCCCGCCCGTCGTCCCGCCGGTACCCACCCCCGAGGCGACCCCGACCCCCACCCCGAGCCCCGTCGTCCCCAAGCCCCAGCCCGAACCCCAGCAGACCCAGCCCGCCCGGCCGACGCCCCGGCCGTCCCAGCCGCCGAAGCCGCAGCCGCCGAAGCCGCAGCCGAAGCCCGAGCCCAAGCCGCAGCCCCAGCAGCCCGTCAACAGCAAGCAGTGGTGCCTGCCGCTCGACTTCGGCGACTGGTTCTCGAAGCTGATGGGCAACCAGTCGCTCTGCATCGACCTCGGCGGCTGGGGCGGGGACTCCGGGTTCTGGCCGTTCTAGCCGTTCCAGCCGTTCCAGCCGGGTCATCGCACCCGCAGTTCGTTCAGCCGCGCCCGCCAGTCCCGGGCGGCCGGCAGCGCCTCGCGCAGCGCCCCCACCGCCCGCTCGCGCCCCGTGACCTGCGACTCGTGCAGCCGCATCAGGGGCGCGAGCGCGTGCGTGGCCAGCAGGAGGCGCTGGTTGACGACCGTCTCCGGCCGCCAGTGGTTCTTGTACGGCTCGTTGCCGCGCAGGAAGCTCACCACCGGCCGGCCCTCCTCCAGCGCCCGCCCGGCCTCATGCCGCAGCAGCAGCGTGGCCACGTCCACCTTCCGCTCGCGCAGGCCCGGGTCCGCCCCGTACAGGTAGCCGCCGCTGAGCGCGGCGGACATCAGGGTGACGTTGGCGGCCACCACCTTCCCGTCCAGCCGGAACTCCGTCAGCCGGCCCTCCCCGGCCCGCACCATCCGCCGGGTGGCCCGGGTCAGGTGCTCGGCGAAGCGGGGCCGCAGGTGCTCGGGGGTCACCCCGCGGCCGCGCCACTGCTTCTCGTGCAGCCGCAGCAGGGTCCGGACGGCCTGCGGGACCTCGTGTTCGGTGACCTCGTGCTCCTCGATCCCCGCGGCGTCCGTCTTGCGCAGCTTGGCCCGGACCCGCTGGGCGCCCGAGGCCGGCATCCGCTTGACGAGCTGGTCGAAGGGGAGCGCGGGCAGCTCCATGCAGGTGGAGTCGGTCAGCCTGCTGGACACCCCGGGCCAGGCCTCCAGCACTGCCTCGGCGGCGGCCCCGGGCCGTACCTCGCGCAGGTCGACGACGGCGCCGCGGGCGGCCCGGTGCAGTCCGCGGGCGAGGACGGGCACGACCTGGTCGGCGTGCTCCCGCGACACGAGCACGTCGAAGTAGTCGGTGATCGGCCCACCCAGCGGCACCAGCCTCGGCAGCGGACGGTGGACGAGCATCAGCGCGGCCACCCCGACGAGGTCCTCGCCCCGCCGCACGAGCACGATCCGCAGCCGCCCGTCCTTCCCGTAGGACAGCCACCACGAGTGCAGCCAGGCGTGGCTCTGGAAGGGGGTGGCGGTGGGACACTCCCGGACGAGCCGGTTCCAGGACTCCTCCAGCGCCGCGAACTGCCGGGAGTCCCGGCACAGCGTCACCGTCAGGGCCCCGGCGGAGCCCCGCGTCATCGCACGGACTCCTTCTCCTTGGTCTCGGAGTGCTCGCCCTGGGCGGGCAGGGAGGCGTACTCCTCCACCGCCGGGCGGGCCTCCTCCGGCTGCGCCCCGGAGGCCTGCGCCCCGGAAGCCTGCGCCCCGGACGCCTGCGCCCCGGACGCCTGCGCCCCGGACCTGCGGCGGGCGGGCCGGGCCAGCAGCCACAGGCCGCCGAGCAGCCCGCCGGCGCACAGTCCGACGGCGGCGCTGATCGCGGCGGACGGGGAGGCGGGCTCGCTCGGCGCGACGGCCTGGCTGAACAGCAGCAGCTGTACGCCGGTGTTCTTGGCGGCCTGGTTGCTGGTGAGCGTGAGGGCGTCGGCGACGGCGTTGGCGATGTCGGCGGCCCCGGAGGGGCTCCCGGAGGTCCCGGTGATCGCGATCATCGGGGAGTCGGGGGAGGTCTCGACCATGACCTGGGTGCGCAGCCGGCTCGCGCTGACGCCCGCGCGGGGCTGGGCGTAGGCGAGGGTGGAGCTGCTGGTGGCGATGCGCCCGTAGGCCTGGGCGAAGCCCTGGGCGGTGGCGGGCTCGGTGGTCTCGTTCGGCACGGCGACGACGTAGCCGGTGGCGGCGTACTCGGGCGCCTTGACCACCCCGTACACCCCGCCGGCGACCATCCCGAGCACGGCGCAGGCGGGCAGGGGCCACCACGCGGGCAGCGGCGGCAGCCCGCGCTTCCTTCCGGAGCGGTGGTCGGACTTCTTCGGGTCGGCGCTGTCGGCCATGGGAATGCTCGCTTCCTGGGAGAAGGGGAGTACGTACGGAGGGAGTACGTACGCGGAGGGGCGTACGCGGGGTGCGTACGCGGGGTGCGTACGGGGAGGAGAAGGGGTCAGTCCGGTACCGCCAGCGCGAGCTCGTAGACGTCCAGCAGCCGCTCCGCGCTGCGCGCGATGTCGTACCGCCGCACCACCGGCGGGGCCGGCAGCCGGCGCGCGCCCGCCTCCATGTGCCCCCGCAGCGCGGCGACCAGCTCCTCGGTGCCCGTGCCGATCCGCCGCGCCCCCGGTGCCTGGACGGCGGGGAGGTCGTCGACGGCGGGGCAGGTCACGTGCAGCACGGGCAGTCCGGCGGCGAGGGCCTCGACCACGGCGAGCCCGAACGCCTCCTCCCGCGACGGGGACACGAAGACGTCCATGGCGGCCAGCAGGGCGGGGATCCCGGGCGTGCGCCCGTCGGGACCGTCGCCCAGCGGGTCCCGCTCCCCCAGCAGGTGGATCCGCGACTGCGCGCCCAGCTCGGCGGCGAGCATGCGCAGGGCGGCCCGCTCCGGGCCGTCCCCGGCCAGCAGCAGGTGCGCCCCGGGCAGGGCGGCGACGGCCCGGACGAGGACGTCGAACCGCTTGCCCGGCACCAGCCGGCCGACCCCGCCGACCACGAAGGCCCGTTCGGGCAGCCCGGTGCGGGCGCGGGTGGCGCGGCGGACGCCCTCGTCGAAGCGGAAGCGGGCGGCCTCGATGCCGTTGGGGACGACGTGGACCCGGGCGGCGGGCACCCCCCACCCCTCCAGGCGGGCCGCGACGGTGTCGGAGACGGCGACGGTCGCCGCGCCGAGCCGCTCGCTGGCCAGGTACAGGGAGCGGACCCCGCGCGAGAGCGGCCGGCCTTCGATCTCGGCGTCGCCGAGCGAGTGTTCGGTGGCGACGGTGGCGCCGACGCCGGCCAGCCGGGCGGCGAGTCGCCCGTAGACGCAGGCCCGGTAGAGGTGGGTGTGGACGAGGTCGTAGCGGCCGCGCCGGATGAACCGGACGAGTTTGGGCAGGGCGCCCAGGTCACGGTTGCCGTTCATGCCCAGGTGGACGACCCGGACCCCGTCGGCGCGCAGGCCGTCGGCGACCGGGCCGGGGTTGGTGAGGGTGAGGACGTCGCAGGGCATCGGCATGTGGCGCAGCAGCAGCCGCAGTTGCTGTTCGGCGCCGCCGACGCCGAGTCCGGTGATGATGTGGAGGGCCTTCACCGCAGCACCGGCACCTTCCGCCGCAGCTCGCGCACCTCGTGCCGCAGCTCCTTGATCCGCAGCCGGGCGGACCCGTCGGCCTGGCTGACGTGGGTGCGGGGCAGGGCGTGGCGGCCGGCGAGGCGGCCGGGGGAGATCGCGCAGGCGTATCCGTATCCGGCGGCGCGGGTGGCGTCGACGACGCGGGCGTCGAGGTGGCCGTAGGGGTAGCAGAACCCTTCGGGGAGGGTGCCGGTGAGTTCCCGCAGGAGTTCGCGGCTGCCGCGCAGTTCCTGCCGGAGGACGTCGTCGGGGGTGGTGGTGAGGTCCTGGTGGAGGAGTCCGTGGGAGCCGATCTCCTGGCCTGCGGCGGCGACCTCGCGGATCTGCTCGGCGGTGAGCAGGGATTTGCGGGGGCCGAGCGGGTCCCAGACGTTGTCGACGCCGAGCCGTCCGGGCAGGACGAACAGGGTGGCGGTGCAGTCGTGGCGGCGCAGCAGGGGCAGGGCCCGGGTCAGGAAGTCGGCGTAGCCGTCGTCGAAGGTGAGGCCGACGAGCCCGTGGTCGCGTCCGGCGGCGCGGGCGCGCAGGAGTTCGCCGACGCCGACCCCGCGCAGCCGGCGGGAGCGCAGCCACAGCAGCTGGGCTTCGAGGGTGCCGGGGGTGACGGTGATCCCGTACGGGTCCTCGGCGGGATCGGTGAACTCGGCGACGGAGTGGTACATCAGGACCCACGGGGCGGGGGTCCGGCGGGCGGCGGCCGCCACGGCGGCGGGAGCCGTGTCGGTGTCAGCGGGCATTGCGGAACCTCTGGGTGAGCTGGGTGATCTGGACGGCGGTCTGGGCGGCGAGCTGGGCGATCTGGCCGGGCAGGGCGGTGATCTCCAGGGCCCGTATGGCCAGGCCGGTGGCCCCGAACATGGCCGGGACCAGCAGGCAGCCGAGGGCGGCGCTGAGGGCCGGGTCGGGGATCATCGGGCCGGCGAGCCAGCCGGTGGCGCAGGCGGCGGCGGCCGCGACGGCGAGACGGCCGATGCTGATCGCGACGCGGCGGGCCTGGATGGCGATGATGCGGGAGCCGATGCCGGTGAGGAGCAGGGCGGCGGTGGCGGTGATGCCGGCGGCGTTGGCGGCGGCGATGCCGTAGGTGCCCCACCAGCCGACGAAGAGGGCTCCGGCGGCGATGTTGACGAACAGCCCGGCGCCCATCGCGAGCGCCGGGAACCAGGTGGGCCGGGCGGTCGAGAAGAAGGGCCGGGACAGGGCGCCGACGAGGCAGTGGCCGAGGAGGCCGAGGCCGTAGACGCGCATGACGGACGCGGTGGTGAGGGTGTCCCGGTGGGTGAAGGCGCCGCGTTCGAAGAGGACTTCGATGATCTGCGGCGCGTATCCGATGACGAGGGCCGTGCCCAGCAGGACGGCGAGGGAGGCGAGGGCGAGGTCCTGTTCGACGCGCCGCCGGGCCTTCTCGCGTTCGCCTCCGGCCATGGCCTGGGCGACGACGGGGAAGGTGACGGTGCAGATCATCAGGGAGAGCACCATCGGCATCTGCGCGACCTTCTGCGCGTAGTTGAGGTGCGAGATGGCGCCGGGGGGCAGGGAGGCGGCGAGGAAGCGCTCGACGAGGACCTGGGACTGGCGGAAGACGGCGAAGGAGATGACGGGCGCGATCACGCCGAAGGCGATGAGGGTGGGCCGGTCGCGGTCGCGCTGGCTGCGGGGGGCGGCCTTGGCGCGGGGCGGTCCGAAGCCGACGTTGCGGATGAACGCGGGGAGCTGGACCAGCACCATCAGCAGTCCGCCGACGGCGACCCCGGCGGCGGCGGCGCGGACGCCCCACAGGGTGTGGAGGGCGACCATGGTGCCGATGATCCCGACGTTGTAGGAGACGTAGATCGCGGCGGGCGGCAGGAAGGAGCGGTGGGCGCGCAGGGCGGCGCTGAAGTATCCGGCGATGCCGAAGGTGAGGACGGTCAGGGCGGTCAGCCGGGTGCACTGGACGGCCAGTTCCGGGTCGGGCAGGCCGGGCGCGAGGACGTCGACGACCAGGGGCGCGGCGAGGACGAGGACGGAGGCGACGGCGGCGAGGAAGACCATCAGGCGCGGCAGGGTGGCCCCGACGAGCAGGCGTACGGGGTCGGCCGCGCGGGCTTCCTTGCGGGTCAGTCCGGCCCGGCTGGCGGCACGCCGGGCGAGGGCCTGGCTGAAGGCGGGGACCATGAGCAGGGCCATGGCGTCCTCGATCAGCAGGGTCGAGGCCATCTCGGGGACGGTCCAGGAGATGAGGAAGGCGTCGCTGTCGTGTCCGGCGCCGAAGAGGTGCGCGATGGTCTGGTCGCGGACGAGGCCGAAGAGGGCCCCGGCGGCGGTCAGTCCGGCGGTGACGGCGGCGGCCTTGGCGAGGAACCGTCCGAGCGGGGCGCCGGTCTTGCCGCCGGTCTGGTCGGCTCCGGCCGCGGGCCGGTCCGGGCCGGCGCCCGTTCCCGCGCGGCCGGCGGGAACAGCGGCGGGGCCCGCGGCCGCGGCGAGGTCGCTCGCCGGGGGCGCGGGCCGCCGCCAGGGGGTCGTGTCGGTCACCGGGCGGCCGGCCCGTCGGCGGGCGGGCGGGCCGGGGCGGCGGTGGCCGCGGGGACGGGGGAGGGCAGGGCCCACCAGGCGGCGAGCCCGATGATCACACCGGTGAGGACGGTGGAGGGGCCGCCGATGTCCGCGTAGAGGAAGTCGGTCAGCTGCCAGGTGAACAGCCCGGTCGCGATCAGCCCGCAGTCCCGGACGCCCCGGTCGGCGGTGGACGCGTACCGGCGCAGTCCGGCGACGAGGAGGGCGGCCCAGCCGCCCACCAGCGCGAGCAGTCCGGCCAGCCCCTGTTCGCCGAGGATCAGCAGGTACATGTTGTGCGGGGAGAGCAGCGGCTGCTTCATGAAGGCCTGTCCGGCGCCCGCGGTGTCGCTGCCGGAGGACAGGCCCAGCGAGGAGTGTCCGTCGCGGTGCGCGGGGAAGCCCTTGAGCCCGACGCCGACGGCCGGGCGTTCGCGCCACATCGACTCGGCGGCGGCCCACATCGTGTAGCGGTCGGTCACCGACTGGTCGGGGGCGCTGGAGACCCGCGTGATGGAGTGCAGCCGTTCGGCGACCATCTCGGAGCCCAGCCCGAGCCCGCCGACGAGCACCACCCCGAGGGCGGTGAGGGCCAGCAGCACCGCCAGCGCCCGCCGGATCCCGGCCAGGCACATGACGAGCACGGCCGCGCCGACGGTGGCGATCCACGCGCCGCGGCTGAAGGACAGCACCAGGGGGACGACCAGCACCAGGGCGCAGCCTCCGGCGGCCCGCCGGACCTTCGAGGGCAGCCCGGGGGCGAGTCCGGCGGCGGTGGCGACGATCAGCCCGTAGGCGACGACGGTGGCCATGCCCATGACGTCGCCGGGGCCGAAGGTGCCGACGGCGCGGATGTCCTCGCCCTGGTAGGAGGCCCCGGTGTGGGTGGCGTACTGGACGACCCCCACCGCGCCCTGCACCAGCCCCAGCACCACGAAGCACCCGGCGGCCAGCCGGAACTCCCGGGCGTCGCGCACCAGCAGCACCACGGCCGCCGGGACCAGCACGAACACCTGGAGGTAGCGGACGAACCCGGGTACGGCGGCGTACGGGTCGCCGGCGGTCATCGTGGAGACGGCGAGTCCGATGCCCGGGGTCCCGAGGACGAGCACGCCCAGCGGGTTGAGGGTCCGCACCCGGCCGCGCAGGGCCTGGACGGCGCAGACGAGGGCGAGCAGCAGGGAGGCGGCGTCGGCGGGGCCGACCTTCCCGGAGGCGGTGGCGTCGCCGGCCGGGAGCGGGGCGAGCAGGAGCAGGACGGTCGCGGCGAGCGGCAGCAGCGGCCAGTGCCGGCGCAGCGCGCCGGCCGCGCCGGCCCGGCTCAGGGGGGCGGGGGCGGGGCGCGGGGGTGCGGGGACGGCGGCGGTCACGGGGGCGGCGAGGCTCATGGCTCAGCTCCCGCCCAGCCGGAAGCGGAAGAAGGAGGCCGCGGTGCGGGCCAGGATCCACAGGTCCTGCCAGAGCGACCAGGTGTCGATGTAGTGGTTGTCGAAGCGGGCCCGGTCCTCGATGGAGGTGTCGCCGCGCAGCCCGTTGATCTGGGCGAGTCCGGTGATGCCGACGGGCATCCGGTGGCGGGCCTCGTAGCCGGGGTGGATGGCGGCGAACTTGGCGACGAAGAAGGGGCGTTCGGGGCGCGGACCGACCAGGCTCATGTCACCTCGCACCACGTTCCACAGCTGCGGCAGCTCGTCCAGCGAGGACTTGCGCAGGAAGGAGCCGACAGGGCTCATCCGGCGGTCGCCGGCCACGGTCCAGCGGGTGGCGGACTCGTGCTCGTCGGCGCGCAGGGTGCGGAACTTCAGCAGGGTGAAGGAGCGTCCGTAGAGCCCGACCCGCTCCTGCCGGAAGATGACCCCGGGGCCGTCGGAGAGGCGTACGGCCAGTGCGCAGGCGCCCATGACGGGGGCGGCGGCGAGCAGGGCGAGGGCGGCGAGGGCGGAGTCGACGGCCCGTTTGACGGCCCGCTCCAGCGGCCGGGCGGGGCGGGGCAGCAGGGGCTGGACGGCGTACCCCCACAGCTGGTCGGCGGGGTGGGAGAGGCGCATGCCGGTGACCTTGGCGGTGCCGGCGGGGTCGGCCAGCCAGAGCCGGCAGCCGTGGTCGTGGAAGAGGCGGACCAGGGCGGCGGTGCGTTCGTCGGCCTCGGGCGGGCGGGTGAAGACGGCGCAGCGCACGGAGTTCTGGATGACGGCGCGCCGGACGTCCTCGTGGGTGGCGAGTACGGGCAGCGGGCCGCCCTCCCCGTCGGCGGGCTCGGTGGTGTCGGCGATCCCGACGGGCCGCAGCCCGTACTCGGGGCGTCCGTGCAGGGCCGCCGCGACGGCGCCGGCGCCCTCGCCGGGGCCGACGACCAGCGTGGAGACGGGCCGGCGCACGGCGGAGCGGCGCCACGCCCGGTGGACGGCCCCGCGTCCGGCGCAGGCGAGCACGACGTGCAGGCAGACCGCGGTGAGCAGGGTGTTCCAGTCGAGGGACCGCCCGGGCGCGGCGGCGGCGAGCAGGGCCGCGGCCCCGCACCACAGGGCGGCGGCCCGCCCGGCGAGGGCGGGCAGTTCGAGGAGGGCGGAGGGCGCGAGGCGGGGCCGGTAGAGGCCGCCGCCCGCCTGGAGGGCGGTGTTGACGGCGACGAGCAGGGCGGCGGCCGCCGCCGCGGCCTGGGGCGGGAGCGCCGGCCCGGGCAGGACGGTCACGGTGGCGGCGACGGTGACGGCGACGGCCAGCGCGTCGGCGGCCCGGAGCGCGGCGGGCCCCCGGTCCCGGCGGACCCGGCCCGGGCGGACGGCGGGCCGGGCCCGGTCGGCCCGGGGTCCGCGCGGCGGGTGGATGGCGGTCGCGGCGCGGCGGTTCGCCGCGGGCGGGGCTGCGGGCGGCACGGCCGGTGCGGCGGCGGGTGACACGGCGGGGGGGACGGCCGGCACCACGGAGGCGAAGGCGCTGCCGCCCGCGTGCCCCGTGCCGCTCTGCCCCCCGGTGTGCCGGGCGGGTGCGCTGTCCATCGTCATCGGCTGATGCGCTCCTGGTTCAAGGGCCGGGGCCTGCCCAGCAGTTCGTGGTACAGGCCGGTGACCGCGTCCGTGGTCCGCCGCACGTCGAACTCGGTCCGGGCGTGCTGCTGGGCCTGCTCCCCGAGTTCGGTGAGCAGCCGCGGTTCGGCGAGCAGCCGTCCCAGGGCCTTGGCCAGCGCCGTCGGGTCCTCCGGAGGTACCAGGCAGAGCCGTCCGTGGCCGGACGGCAGGCTCTCCCGCGCACCGCTGACGTCGGAGACCAGGACCGGTCGGCCACAGGCCATGGCTTCGAGGGGGGCGAGCGCCATGCCTTCCCACCGCGACGGCAGTACAACGAGATCGGCGGCCCGAAGCCACGGTCGGATGTCGGCGGCGGCCCCGGCGAAGTGGACCCCGGGGGGTGCGGCGCGGCCCAGCCGTTCGGCGTCGGGGCCGTCGCCGACGAGGGCGAGGCGGGCGCCGGGGACGGTGGCCGACACCTCCGGCCAGGCGCGCAGCAGGACGTCCTGGCCCTTCTGGGGGCAGAGCCGGCCCACACAGACGGCGAGCGGCCCCGCCTCCCGGAAGGCGGCGGGCAGGGGGAGGGCGGCGCGGGCCTCGGCGCGGTCGCGGGCGGGGTCCGGGTGGCCGGGGTGGAAGCGGGTGAGGTCGACGCCGTTGCGGATCACGGCCCAGCGGGCGGTGATGCCCTCGGACTCGCCGGCCCGGCGTTCGGCCTCGCTGACGCAGAGCACCCGGTCGGCCCAGCGGGCGCCGGCCCGCTCCCAGCGCAGCGCGAGCGCGGCGGTGGTGCCGCCGACGGCGTCGAAGGACCAGGCGTGGGGCTGGAACACCGTCGGCAGGGAACCCCGTACGGCCATCCGCCCGGCCAGTCCGGCCTTGGCGCTGTGGGCGTGCAGCAGGTCGGGGCGGACGTGGCGGATCAGCCGGGCGGCGCCGAGGACCTCGGCGGGCAGCCCCGGTCCGGGCGAGCGCCCGGCGCGCCAGGTGCGCACCTCGGCGCCGGCGGCGCGGGCGTCGTCGGCGAGGACGCCGCCGTCCGGGCAGGCGACGACGACCCGCAGCCCGGCCGCGCACTGGGCCGCGGCGAGGTCGGTGACGACCCGTGCGACGCCGCCCTCGACGGGCTGGACGAGGTGGAGGACGGTGAAGGACCGCGCGGCCGGGGAGCCGGCCGGCGTGGGGTGTTTCGGCACGTGGAGCGGTCTCCTGCGCTCAGCGGCGCGCGTCTGTCTGAACGAAGAGCACACCGAGGAATTGACCCTGACTTTCGCCCGTGAACGTGAAGTTCAGGCTGCGGGCGCCACCGGACAGGGCGGGACTCAGGTCGAACACGTCCGCGTCATATCCGAGATTATTAATATTTTCAGGCTGTCGCACGAATGCGGGGTGTCCGAATTCGGTGATCGTGGAATTCATGACGTCGTTGAAGGGGTTCTCGGCGTCGCTGACGCTGATCCGGCGCCCGCTGTCGGCCGTCACCGTGAGTGAGTCCCCCAGGGTGCCGCGGTCCCCGTCGTAGGCGACCACCCCGGCCTTGCCCGCGGCCCCCGGCGGCGCATCCAGGCCCGCGACCTGCACCGTGTCGGAGGCGGCCCCGCCGGCCCCCGCGGCCAGCGACTCGAAGCCGTCCCACAGCGCCACCCGGCGCAGCGGCTCCCGCTGGTGCTCGTACGCGACCACCAGCGTCCAGCCGCCCCAGGCGCCCACCTCCGAGTGCCCCATGGCGACGTTGAGCTGGGCCACAGTCCACATCCCCGCACCCCCCTTGCGCACCAGCGGGGTGACGTCGGCCGACGCCTGGTAGGCGTCGCTGCCCGCGTCGGAGCGGTGCCCGATCACCGTGTCGGCGATCACCGGCTTGTACGCGCCCCCGGGCTCGGCGACCAGTACACGGCCGTTGTCCTCCGGCGGCTTCTGCTCCCCCACCCGCAGGTTCCCGCCCCAGTACAGCCGGGCGTACGCCACCTTCGCGCCCTGGGGGACCTTGAGCTCGGCCCGGGTGGAGTTGTAGGTGTCGGGGTCCTTGTCGACCTCGTCGTAGAACATCTCGAAGTCGCCGTTGACCCCGGCCGCGCCCTTCTTGACCTCCGCGCACGGCTCGGCCTGCGGGGACTCCTCGCGACGGCAGCTGATCGCCGAGTTCGAGGCCCGGACGAGCCCTCCGTGCAGCTCCGCCTGGTAACGCTGGGTGAAGGAGATGCGGGGCATTTCGCGCGCCGCCGTGGGCACCGCGGCACCCGCCGAAGGGGTCTGGACGGAAAGCGTGAGGCAGGACAGCAGGCCGAGTGCGCCGAGGATTCTGCGGGAGGAGCCCATGACCCTGTCTCCATTTTCGATCAGGGGGACAAAACAGGAGTGAACTTTGTCAGAAATCGGGCTGGAAATCACGTCGGACTCGCTCGTACGGCCTTTCGGGCGATAGCACGCACCCCGGCAGCGGGCGCGTCGTTATGCGGTTGCATCGTTGTTCGAAGTTCGAACCGAAAGGAATACGGAGATGAAGAAGAGGCTGGTGCGCGGCACGACGGTGGCGCTCGCGGGCGCCGCGCTGCTGATGGGCGGCGCGGGCCTCGCCTCCGCACACGGCGGCGACGGCGCGACGGCCGAGGGCCTGGCCGCGGGCTCCCCCGGCGTCCTGAGCGGCAACCTCGTCCAGGTGCCCGTCGACGTCCCGGTCAACGTCTGCGGCGTCACCGCCCAGCTGATCGGCCTGCTGAACCCCGCCTTCGGCAACCAGTGCGTGAACGCCTGACCGTCAACCGCGCCGCCCGAAACGGCGGCATCCGGGTGAAGCGACGCAACCCGAGCCACGGCCGGGCCGTTGATCCGGATGCTCCAGTACCGGGCAATCGTGCAAAAAAGGGACGATAATGATCAAGAAGCTTGTAGCCGGCGCAGCGGTTGCCGCCTCCACCGTCGGCCTCGGCGCCGCCATGGCCCCGCAGGCGATGGCCATCGGCAACGACAACGGCATCAACACCGTGAACGGCAACAACTCCGCGCAGATCTACGGCAACCAGGCCACCTACGGCAACATGAGCCCGCAGATGGCGCTGATCCAGGGCTCGTTCAACAAGCCCTGCATCGCCCTGCCGGCCAAGGTGAACGCCCAGTCGATCCTCGCCCTGATCAACGTCGGCGTCCAGGACATCCCGGTCCTGTCCAGCCCGCAGAACCAGCAGTGCACCGAGAACTCGACCCAGGCCAAGGGCGACGAGGCCCTCTCGCACATCCTGGACAACATCCCGGTCCTCTCCGGCAACGTCTCCTCCGGCAGCTGACCGAGGCCGCACCGCGCGAGGCCGTCGCACCCCCCGGGTCGCGGCGGCCTCGCCGCGTGTGGGGGGGGGGGGGGGTAATTCCGGTCGCGGTGAGCCCCCGTAAAGCACGGACGGAATTCTCCGAACACACCGCCGGACCATCGGAGTGAATTCTCCGACACCCCGCGTAAATACCCGGATTCCGCGGTTTCTTTTCCCCGGCCCACTCGTTGTTGTCTATGCAGCGGACAGACCTCTGCGGGAAGGATCGAATTCAGATGAAGTACAAGAAGGCAGTGGTGATGGCCGCCGGCGTCCTCGTCGCCGCCGGTGCCGCCTCCCCCGCCATGGCCGACGCGACCGCCGACGGCAAGGCCGTCGGCTCCCCCGGCGTCCTCTCCGGGAACGTCGTCCAGGTCCCCGTGCACATCCCCGTGAACGTGTGCGGCAACACCGTCAACGTGATCGCGCTGCTGAACCCCGCGTTCGGCAACACCTGCGTCAACAACTGACGAAGCCTGTGCCCGCAAGGGCAGACCTCCTCGGGTGGCCTCGGAGTGCACGGCGGTGCACTCCGAGGCCACCTTCGATTCAGGACCGGCCCCCGCGCCGGTAGACAGGGAAGGACCCATGCGACAGGTACTGAGCCGACAGGTACTGGGCAAGGGGGTGCTCACGGCTGCGGCCGCCTCGAGTCTGCTGTCGATCGCGACCGGCGCGGCCTACGCGCATCCCGGGGCGATGGCCGAGGCCGCGCATTCGCCGGGCGTGCTGTCCGGCAACAGCGTCTCGGTACCGATCACCTTTTCGCCGAACGTCTGCGGCAACAGCGTGGACGCGGGCGCGGCGCTCAACCCCTCGATGGGGAACAACTGCGCCACCTCGACCGGCTCCGACGCCGGCCACCACGACTACGAGCGCTACCTGAGCCCCGAGAACGCCGAGGCCTTCGAGCGCTACCTGGAGGAGCGCCAGGGCGGCGGCCGGCACGCGCTGCCCGCGCAGCGGGAGGACGAGGGCGGATACGGGGAGCGCGGCGGCGAGACGCCCCGCGCGCAGCCCCCCCGGCACGCGGCGCCCCGCCACGAGGAGGCCCGCCCCGAAGCCCCCCGCCACGAGGCGCCCCGTCACGGCGGCGGCCGCCACGAGGACGCCTACGGCGGCCCGGACGAGGACGACCGGGGCCCGCGCGGCGGGAAGGAGGAGTGCGACGACCACCCGCCCGCCCCCCACGCGGAGCACCCGGCCCCGCACCCGGCGCCCCCCGCGCCGCACCACCCCCGGCCCAAGCCGCAGCCCCGGCCCGCGCCCGCCCCCGCGCCCGCGCCGCCCGCGGCGGAACACCCGGCGCCGCTCCCCGCCCCGGCCCCCGCGCCCGCGCCGCAGGCGCCGCCCGCCGAGGCCCCCGTACCGCCGCAGGAGCACGCCGAGACGCTCCCCGCGCCGGTCGAGGAGCAGCCGCACACCCTCCCCGCCCCCGTCCCGCAGCCCGCACCCGCCCCGGCGCCCGAGGCGCAGCCCGCCCCCGCGCCGGTCCCCGCTCCGGCGCCGCCCGCGCAGGAGATCCCGGCGCCCCGGCCGCCGCACGGCAGCCAGCCGGAGCGGCCCGTACCGGCGCCCGTACCCGTACCGGACGTCGTCCGCCCGGCCGACCAGCCTCCTGCCGCCCCGGCCGGCGACCTCCCGGTACACCTGCCCCCGGCGCCCGCCCCCGCTCCGGCGCCCGCCCCCGCCGCCGCGCCCCCGGTGACGCTCCCCGCGCCCGCCCCCGCGCCGGCCCACGCCGGGCCGCAGCTGGCGGCCACCGGTGCCGGTGAGCTGGGGGCCATGGCGGCCCTCGCCTCGGCCCTGGTCCTCGGCGGCGCGATCCTCTACCGGAGGTCGAGCGCCGCCTGACGGGAATACCGGTAATCGGAAGAAATATCGGCCGGAGAATCCACCCGTGGATTCTCCGGCCGCTGCCGTGCGCCCGCCCGGCCGGCGTTTCCGGAGCGGCCGGGAATCGTTACCCAGGACGAAAGCGGCGAGCCGGTCGCCGCTGACGCCTCGGTCCACGAAAAAGAAGAGGATTTCGACAATGAAGCTCTCCCAGGTCGCCGCCGTCGTCGTCGGCTCGGTCGCCGCCCTCGGCGCCACGGCCCCCGCCTTCGCGGCCGACGCCCCCGCGATGCCCCCCATGAGCGCGACAGGTGGACTGACCGAGGTGCTGGACGCCGTGAACCCCGTCTCCGAGGCGCTCCCCCGAACGGCGGGCAACGCGCTGGCCGAGCAGGGCGACACGGTCGGCAAGGTGGTCCACACGGCGCAGGGCGTCAACAAGATCCGCAACGACGTCCCGGGCACGGCCCTCGGCCTCGCGAACGGGGCGACCAAGGCCTCGCCGCTGCTCGGCGGAGTGGAGCTCAACGGCGGCAAGTGACGCCGGTCCGAGTGACGCCGTTCGGGGGCGCGTTGATCCGGCCCCCGACACGGCCGTGGGCGCCACCGGCGAGGCCGGTGGCGCCCACGGTCACGTGGTGCCGACTGCGCGGAACGTCAGTCGTTGACGCAGACGTTGCCGAACGCCGGGTTCAGGGCACCGATGATGTTCACGGAGTTGCCGCAGACGTTGACCGGGACGTGGACCGGAACCTGGACCAGGTTGCCCGAGAGGACACCCGGGGAGCCCACGGCCGCGCCCTCGGCCTGGGCGTCGGCGGAAGCGGCACCGGCGGCACCGGCCACGGCGAGACCAGCGGAGGCCAGGGCCACGGCGGCCTTCTTGGCAGCAGAGTTCATGGGGAGTGCACCTTCTCGTTCGATGTCCTGCCCCGGTCCCGGGGCTCACACCGAGCGAAACGGTCCACCATCCCAGACGGACACGGCCACGGGCCAGATCTGACCTGTTCAGCCCAATAGTCGTAACCATCCGGCCCGTTGGAGTCCGCCGCGGCCGTCTTCTAGTGGCTGATGGGGATGTCGGGGATGTCCAGGTCGAGGCCCGGGACGGCGGGAGCCGCACCGGTCGCCGGCGGGACCGCCGGCACCGCCGGAACGGCGGGGACGGCCGGGGCGGCCGGGACGCCGGGGACGGCGGCCGGGAGGTCCGGCACCTTGGGGATGGTGACCGGCAGGTCCGGCAGCTTGATCTCGGGCAGTTTGATCTCGGGGAGCTTCGGCACCTCGATCGGTGGGAGCTTGATCCCGCCGAGCAGGCCGGTGAGGGAGCCCAGGAGGTCGGACAGGGTCTTGGAGAGCCCCGCGATGAGGTCGTCGATCGGACCGGCCGCGACCCGCTCCGAGGACTCCGCCGCCTCCTCCAGCCTTTCGATCTGCTGCTGCACGGCCGCCGCCTTCCTCTCGACGGCGGCGGCGCCCTGGCCGTCCGCGGCGCCCGCGGGGGCGGCCGCGCCGGACAGTATGACGACGGCGAGGGCCGACGGGACGAGGACGCGGAGACGGGACGCCTTGGTGGAGTGCATGAGGAATCCTTCGAGGTGGTCGCGCATAAGCGGACCGGAGTAGTCCACTTACTCACCCACCGTGCGAACACCCCGCACGGAGCGCAACAGGATCTTGGACGCCCCCACGCGCGCCTGGGGCTGCGTACGGCCTTCGCGCAGGTGTCCGCAGGGGCCTCACCCACGCTGGGGAAAACCCGGGCGCGGACGGGCCGTTTGAGTGAAGCAGCGCAACCATGCCGGTCGGCGGACTGTTGATCAGGGCGCTCCACTAGCGGGCACTCGTGCGACAAAAGGATCAATGATGCTCAAGAAGATCATGACCGCCGCCGCGGTCTCCGCCGTTGCCGTCGGCGCCGGCGCCGCCGCAGCCGCCCCGGCCATGGCCATCGGCAACGACAACGGGATCAACACCGTCAACGGCAACGGTGCCCAGCAGATCTACGGCAACCAGAAGACCACCGGCGACCAGAGCCCCCAGCTCGGCCTGGTCCAGGGCACCCTGAACAAGCCCTGCATCGGCCTGCCGGTCAAGGTCAACGCCCAGTCGCTGGTCGCCCTGCTCAACGTCGGTGTCCAGGACATCAACGTCCTGTCCAACCCGCAGAACCAGCAGTGCACCGAGAACTCCACCCAGGCCAAGGGCGACGAGCCGCTCTCGCACATCCTGGACAACATCCCGGTCCTCTCCGGCAACGTCTCCTCCGGCAGCTGACCGAGCTCCACCCCTTTTGGTCTAGGGCCGCGTCAGCCCGTGGAGCGAAGTGACGAGGGCCCCGGCGGCGTCCAGCCGCCGGGGCCCTCGTACGCGTACGGCCCCCGCCCCTACCCCGTCCAGAAGTCCCACCACCGGGTCAGGACCAGCATCCCGATCACCCCGAGGTGCAGGGCGGGCGGGGCCCAGGCGAAGTCGGTGAAGAACTCCCGCAGCGGACCGGGCACGGGCAGCCGGCCGGTACGGACGTTGTGGGCCGTGACCGCCCAGAACATCAGCAGCGTCGCCACCCAGGCCAGGCAGCACCACAGGCACAGGGCGTTGATCACGTAGAGCGACTGGGCCATCAGCCAGGCGCAGAAGCCGGTGCCGAAGGCCGTGCCGGCGTTCAGTCCCAGCCAGAACCAGCGGTGGTGGCGGGCCCCGGCGAGAACCCCCGCGCCCACGCAGACGACGACCCCGTAGGCCGCCAGCCCGAGCATCGGGTTGGGGAAGCCGAAGACGGCCGCCTGGGCGCTCTTCATGACGCTGCCGCAGGACACGACCGGGTTGAGGCTGCACGCGGGTTTGAAGTCCGGGTCCTCCAGCAGGAGGAACTTGTCGAGGGTGATCACCCAGGAGGCCAGCAGTCCGGCGGCCCCGGTGGCCACCAGCAGCCAGGCGAGGGACCTGGGGGCGTCGGGTCCGTCCCCGGAGCGGGTACTGGAGCGCCGCCGCTGGCGCGGGACGTCCACTGTGTTCGTTGCCATGCCGCCCATACTCCCGCGCACCACCGCGAACCCTGACGAACCCTGGCTATTCCCGGGCAAGTTGACCTGAAGGTGTGGCGGGAACCCCTGATGCTTCCCGGACGTTTTACCGAATCCCGGACGTGATGCCAGAGCCAGGGGCTACGTTGTGCTTCCGCGAAGTGACAAGCTGCGACGGCCTGGAGCCCACCTTGAGCGATCCGTACGAGACAACCGAGGCGCACCTCGAGCGACTCCTGGGCCGCGCCCTCAACTCCTTCGACCTTCCCGACGCGTTGGTCGAGCGCCTCGCCACCGCGCTCGCCCACAGCTCCTCCCTCTACACCACGCACCACAGCCCGTCGGCGGGGCTGTGGCGGGAGACCCACCGGCACACCTACCTGCTCTCCGACGGCGAGACGGTCTCGCTGTGGGAGCTGGCGTACCGGCTGAAGGGCGACCGAGGCCCCCGGTACGAGGTGTTCGCCGGGCGCGACGAGCTCATGCTGGCCGGCTCCCGGCTGTTCGGCGAGGCCGTCGCGGAGCCGGCCCCGTACCCGGGGCCCGGGCCGGGCGCCGGGGAGGCGGACGGGGACCTGGGCTGGGGGGTGGACGGGACGGAGGAGGAGCTGGCGCTGCTGAGCGCCCTGTTCGCCGCCCCGGAGCTCGGGGAGCGCCACCGCGAGTACGCGCGGGAGGACTCCGCCGACCACGCCCGCCGGGTGCTGCGGCGCGCGGAGAACACCGACCGCCCCGGGGAGCGGGTGGCCGCGCTGCTGCGTTCGGCGTACGCCCACCAGATCACCCAGGCCTTCGGCGGCCGGCAGTCCCTGGCCGACGGGCGGGACGCCGGGTTCAGCCTGTACGAGCACGCCTTCGTCCTGCTGGACGGGACCGAGCTCAGCCTGTGGGAGGTCGAGCACACGGCCACGCCGGACGGGCGGCACATGTGCGAGGTCTACGAGGACGAGGCCACCGCGCGCGGGGCGATGGAACTGCGCACGCGCGTCCGGTAGTACCGAGAAAAACGGACATGCCCGCCCATCGGGGCGGACATGTCCGTGAGGGTGCGTCCGAAGGATCAGGCCTGCTCGACGGCGCCCTCGCGTTCCGACAGCGGGACCTGCTTGCGGGGCAGGACGAACATCACCGCGAAGATCGCGACGAGCACCGCCACGACCCACCACAGCGCGCCCCGGAAGGCCTCGACGTAGGGCGCGCCGAGGACCCGGTCGTCCTCGATCGACCCGAAGAAGACGACGGAGGTCAGGGCGAGGCCGAGGGCGTTGCCCATCTGGCCGGTGGTGTTGATCAGGCCGGAGGCCGAACCGGCGTGCTCGCGCGGCACCTGGGACAGGATGGTGTCGTTGAGCGGGGCGACGATCAGGCCCATGCCGACGCCCATGACGATCAGCGGGGCGGCCATCTGCCAGGAGGCGATCTCCATCCCGTAGCGCTGGGACTCCCAGATGTAGAGGAGCAGGCCCGCCGCCATGACCAGCGCGCCGGCCTGGAGCACCTTGCGGCCGAAGCGCGGGACGAGCTTCTCGACGGAGAGGCCGGCGGCGACGGAGACGGCGATGGAGAAGGGGATGCCGGTGCTGCCGGCGTGCAGCGGGGTCCAGCCGAGGCCCATCTGCATGTAGAGCGTCCAGACCAGGAAGAAGATGCCGGTGGCCAGGCCGAAGGCCAGCTGGACCGTGATGCCGCCGGCGAAGCTCTTGACCTGGAAGAGGGAGAGCTCGACCAGCGGGGAGCCGTCCTTCTTGATCTTGTACTTCTCGTAGACGATGAACGCGGCGAAGACGACCGGCGACGCGATCATGCAGAGGAAGCCCCACAGCGGCCAGTCGTTCTCCCGGCCCTGGGTGAGCGGGTAGATCAGCAGGACCAGCGCGAGGGTGGCGAGGACGACGCCGACCAGGTCGAGGCGCAGGGCCTTGGGGGCCTTGGACTCGGAGATGAACTTGCGGCCCAGGATCACGGCGGCGATGCCGACGGGCAGGTTGATCAGGAAGATCGTGCGCCATTCGAGGCCGAAGAGGTCCCATTCCGTGAGCAGCGCGCCGAGCAGCGGCCCGGAGACCGCGCCGAGGCCGACGATGGCGCCGAACATGCCGAAGACCTTGCCGCGCTCGTGGGGCGGGAAGGTGACGTGGATGATCGCGAGGACCTGCGGGACCATCATGGCCGCCATGGCGCCCTGGAGGAGGCGGGAGGCGACGAGCATCGACGGGTCGGGCGCGATGCCGCAGAGCAGCGAGGCGGCCGTGAAGCCGGCGACGCCGACGAGGAAGAGGCGCTTGCGGCCGAAGATGTCACCGAGACGGCCGCCGGTGATCAGGCCGGCGGCGAAGGCCAGCGCGTACCCGGCGGTGATCCACTGGATGGCGCTGGTGGAGGCGCCGAAGTCCTGGCGCATGCTGGGTATCGCGATGTTGACGATCGTGACGTCGACCAGGTCCATGAAGGACGCGGTCATCACGATGGCCAGTGCCAGCCAGCGGCGTCGGTCGGCCGGGGAGCCGGCGGCCTCGGCGGCCCCCGCGGAGGCCTCCGGTGCGACTGCCGCGGCCGGGGTCCCTTCTTCTTCTCGTATGGGCCCGTTCTCTCTTTCGGGCGATGCTGTGGGCGTCTCGGTGCTCATGGGGAGAAACGTAGACGGCATCTAGGCCACAGTGTGTCCTATTTCCCTGGCAATCTTGAAGGATGAACGACACCCCCGCCCGGCTGCTCACCTTGCTGTCCCTGCTCCAGACCCCGCGCGAGTGGCCGGGCAGCGAGCTGGCGGAGCGGCTCGGGGTGAGCGCGCGCACGATCCGGCGGGACATCGAGCGGCTGCGGGAGCTGGGGTACCCGGTGGAGGCCACGCTGGGCGCGGTCGGCGGGTACCGGCTGGTCGCGGGCGCGGCGATGCCGCCGCTGCTGCTCGACGACGAGGAGGCGGTGGCCATCGCGGTGGGGCTGCGGGCGGGGGCCGGGCATGCGATCGAGGGGGTCGAGGAGGCCTCCGTGCGGGCTCTGGCGAAGCTGGAGCAGGTGCTGCCGGCCCGGCTGCGCCGCCGGGTGGGGGCGCTGCAGTCCGCGACGGTGGCGGTGACCCGGGGCGACGGGCCGAGCGTGGACCCGCGGACGCTGACGGTGATGGCCTCGGCGGTGGCGGGGCCGGAGCGGCTGCGGTTCGCGTACCGGGCGCGGGACGGGGTGGACTCGCGGCGGCTGGTGGAGCCGTACCGGCTCGTCAGCACGGGCAGCCGCTGGTACCTGGTGGCCTTCGACCTGGAGCGGGGGGACTGGCGCACGTTCCGGGTGGACCGGGTGAGCGAGCCCTTCGCGACGGGGGCGCGGTTCGCGCCGCGGCCGCTGCCGATGGAGGCGGCGGAGTTCGTCCGGCGCGGGCTGCGGGGCGGGGAGACCTATGCGGCGGACGTGTCCTTCGCGGCGTCGCCGCAGGAGCTGCCGGGGTGGCTGCGGGAGTGGGCGGTGGCGGAGGGGGCGGGGTCGCGGGTGCGGTTCGACAGCGGGGACGCGCCGGAGTGGCTGGCCGCCCGGATGGCGTTGACCGGGCTGGAGTTCACGGTGCGGGGTCCGGCGTTCCTCGCCCGCGCGGCGGCCACGCTCGCGCAACGCCTGGCCGGCGCGGCGTCCGCGCCGGAAGGCGGGGCGGCGTAGGGGGGAGCCCCGGCACCGGGGGGGGTGGGTGCCGGGGCTCGTCTCGGGGGCTTCGGCCGGGCCGTCAGGCCACGGCGTCGAAGCCGGTGTCGCGGGCCATCCGCTTCAGCTCCAGCAGCGCGTGCTTCTCGATCTGGCGGATCCGCTCGCGGGTCAGCCCGTGCTGCTTGCCGACCTCCGTCAGGGTCCGCTCGCGGCCGTCCTCGATGCCGTAGCGCATCTTGATGATCGACGCCGTGCGCTGGTCGAGCTTGCCGAGGAGGTCCTCCAGCTCCTCGCTGCGCAGCAGTGCGAGCACGGACTGCTCGGGGGAGATCGCGGCGGTGTCCTCCAGCAGGTCGCCGAACTGGGTGTCGCCCTCGTCGTCCACGGACATGTTCAGGCTGACCGGGTCGCGCGCCCAGTCCAGGACGTCGCCCACGCGCTTCTCCGTGGTGTCCAGCTCGGCGGCGATCTCCGCGTGCTCCGGGTCGCGGCCGTTCTCACGGTTGAACTCGCGCTGGATCCGGCGGATGCGGCCGAGCTCCTCCACCAGGTGGACGGGGAGGCGGATGGTGCGGGACTGGTCGGCGATGGAGCGGGTGATGGCCTGGCGGATCCACCAGGTCGCGTACGTGGAGAACTTGAAGCCCTTGGTGTAGTCGAACTTCTCCACGGCGCGGACCAGGCCCGCGTTGCCCTCCTGGATCAGGTCGAGGAGCGGCAGCCCGCTGCGCGGGTAGCGGCGGGCGACGGCCACGACGAGGCGGAGGTTGGACCGGATGAAGACCTCCTTGGCCCGCTCCCCCTCGGCGGCCAGGGCCTCCAGTTCCTCGCGCGCCGGGGTCTCCCCGTCCCGCTCGACCTCTCCGTCGAGGATCTGCCGGGCGTAGACGCCCGCCTCGATGATCTGTGAGAGCTCCACTTCCCGGGCGGCGTCGAGCAGCGGGGTGCGCGCGATCTCGTCCAGGTACATGCCGACCAGGTCGCGGTCGACGATCTCGCCGCCCGCGGCGCGGGCGCTGCTCGTGGACTGACGACGGGCGACGGCGCGGGTTGCCATGCGGTGCTCCCTTGCGATGCGATGAACGGTCGCGGTGCGTCCACGGACACTCTCCCGAGTGCCCGCTTCCGAGGGAAACAACGACTGGAATCGGGACAGAATTCCCACAGGCCTCCCTCTTTTCGGGGATCTTGCAGTATCCTGCCCCGCCGCCGCCCCGGCAGGGCGGTTCCGGCGGGCCGCGAGAACCCGAAGAGGTGCAGGTCAGACCGGCTACGGAGACGCCCGGGCGATCCACGCGGCCGGGCCGCCGGTGAGACCGCCGTCACACGCGGCGCGTCCGCCCCAGCGGTGTCCGCGGGCTGCATCCTCACCCCTCAAGACGGCCGGCGCCGGGTTCTGGTTGCCTGCCCGTCGCCCGTCCACCGGGGCCTCGCGGGACAGCGCCTAGCCGAACTGCACCGACCGCTTCGACAGCCCCATCCAGAACCCGTCCACCGGCGTGCTCTGCGCGCCCAGGTCGGAACCGGCGGCGCCGAGGGTGACGAAGAGCGGGGCGAAGTGCTCCGTGCGGGGGTGGGCCAGGCGGCCCGCCGGGGACTTGGCCTCGAAGTCGAGCAGGGCGTCGACGTCGTGGGCGGCCAGGGCCTCGCGGCCCCAGGCGTCGAACTCCGCCGACCAGCCGGGCACCCCGGGGCCGGTGTGCCGCAGGGCGGCCAGGTTGTGGGTGAAGAAGCCGCTGCCGACGATCAGGACGCCCTCGTCGCGCAGCGGGGCGAGCCTGCGGCCGAGGTCCATCAGGCGGGCGGGGTCCAGGGTGGGCAGGGAGATCTGGAGGACCGGTATGTCGGCGTCCGGGTACATCTCGACGAGGGGGACGTACGCCCCGTGGTCCAGGCCGCGGTCGGGGATGTCCTGGACCGGGGTGCCGGGGGCCTTGAGCAGGGCGCGGACCGAGGCGGCGAGCTCCGGGGCGCCGGGGGCGTCGTAGCGGACCCGGTAGTAGTGCTCGGGGAAGCCCCAGAAGTCGTAGACGAGCGGGGCGGGCCCGGTGGCCCCGAGGGCCAGGGGGGCCTCCTCCCAGTGGGCGGAGACCATCAGGATCGCGCGCGGCCGGGGCAGCCCCGCCGACCAGGCGGCGAGCTCGGACGGCCACAGCGGGTCGTCGGCGAGCGGCGGCGCGCCGTGGCTGAGGTACAGCGCCGGCATGCGGGCGGGTGCGGGGGCGGGTGGCGTGGTCATCGGGCGCTCCTCGGGCCGTCGGGCCGTCTGCGGCGTACGTCGTCCGCGGGGAGGGCGTACGGGTTCACCCGAAAAGACTAACCCCGCTTCGTTCAAATTTGAACGAAGCGGGGTCTTCAGTCATTCCCTACGCCGGTGCCCCCGTCAGTGGGCGATCACCGGCACCTGGATCGCGGCGTCCTCGGACTGCGCTCCGGAGCCGGAGGCCACCGGGCCGCCCTGGCCCGGACGGCCCGTGTTGATCAGGGTGAACGCGATGGCCGCGCTGGCCGCGAGGATGCCCACCGCCCACCAGATCGCCGAGGAGTAGCCCTCCACCATGGCCTGGGCCTGGACCAGCCTGCCCGCGACGCCGCCCGCCGCGGCCTCGGCCGCGTGGTCGGTCAGGTACGCGGTGGTCGCCGAGGCGGCGATGGTGTTCAGCAGGGCGGTGCCGATCGCGCCGCCGACCTGCTGCGAGGTGTTGACCATGGCCGAGGCGACGCCGGCGTCGGCCGGGTTCACCCCGTACGTGGCCAGCGACATGGCCGGCATGAAGGCGGTGCCCATGCCGAGGCCCAGCAGCAGCTGCGCGGGCAGGATCAGCGCCGGGTAGGAGGAGCCGACCTCCAGCTGGGTCAGCAGCAGCATGCCCACGCCGGCGAGCAGGAAGCCCGGGCCCATCAGCAGCCGCGGCGCGACCCGGGTCATGAGGCGGGCGCCGATCTGGGTGGAGCCCGTGATCATGCCCGCGATCATCGGCAGGAAGGCGAAGCCGGTCTTGACGGGCGAGAAGCCCTTCACGACCTGGAGGTAGTACGTGAGGAAGAGGAACAGGCCGAACATCGCGATGACGGCGAGGCCGAGCGAGAGGTAGACACCGCCCCGGTTGCGCTCCAGCAGGACGCGCAGCGGCAGCAGCGGGGACTTCACCCTGGACTCGACGCCGACGAAGGCGGCGAGCAGCACGGCGGAGCCGACGAACAGCGCCAGGGTGACGCCGTCCGTCCAGCCGGCCGACTCGGCGCGGGTGAAGCCGTACACCAGCGAGACCAGGCCCAGGGTCGAGAGGACGACGCCGGGGATGTCGAGGCGGGCGCTGTTGCGCGAGCCGGCCGGCTCGCGGATGACCATCCAGGCACCCGCGGCCGCGACGACGGCGAAGGGGATGTTGACGAAGAACGTCCAGCGCCAGTTGAGGTACTCGGTGAGGAAGCCGCCGAGGATCAGGCCGACGGCGCCGCCGCCGCCCGCGATCGCGCCGTAGATGCCGAAGGCCTTGGCGCGCTCCTTGGCGTCGGTGAAGGTGACCGCCAGCAGCGAGAGCGCGGCCGGGGCGAGCAGTGCGCCGAAGGCGCCCTGGAGGGCGCGGGCGCCCAGCATCATCGCCTCGCCGTTCGCGGCGCCGCCGAGCGCGGAGGCCAGGGCGAAGCCGGCGAGGCCGGTGATGAAGGCGTTCTTGCGGCCCCACTTGTCGGCGATGCGGCCGCCGAAGAGGAGGAGTCCGCCGAAGGCCAGCGCGTAGGCGGTGATGACCCACTGGCGGTTGCCGTCGGAGATGCCGAGGTCGGTCTGGGCGGAGGGCAGGGCGATGTTCACGATGGTCGCGTCGAGGACGACCATCAGCTGCGCCAGCGCGATGAAGACGAGGGCCTTCCAGCGGCTGGGGTCGGCGGCAGCGGCAGCCGGCGGGGCGGTCGCGGCTGTTTTGGACATGGGGGTACCCACTTCACTGTACGGAATGACTGAAAAGAGATGAATTAAAAGGAAAAGTGGCGGTTTTCGAGGCTACTGAAGGAGGGGCGCCGCGTCACATGGTTTTCCGGCTGAGGTCCTGCAACGTGACGGCGGTACCGGGGAGTTGGGAGCGGGCCGGGGCCCGGAGCCCGTCGAGGAAGAGCTGAAGGTGACGGTGGACGAAGCCGCCCACCGCCGCGCACTCCGTCCCCGGGAGGGGGCGGGCGAGCTGGGACAGGGCGAGCATCAGGTCACCGGTGCCGATGTCGGCGCGCAGCAGGCCCGCGCCCTGTCCGGCGGTGACCAGCGCGTCCACGGCCGCCCCCAACGCGTCGCGCGCGGCGAGGAGTTCGGGGTGGTCGTGGTCGAAGCCGTCCTGGAGCATCGGGCACAGGGCGCCGATCCGCTCGTCGGCGGCGGCGTGCGTGAAGCGGCAGAGCGCCGCGAAGGCGTCCGGCTCCTCGGCGAGGGCGTCCTCGGCCTGGGCGGTGACCCGGTCCATCACGTAGAGCACCACGTGGTGGACGAGGTCGGCCCGGTCGGGGAAGTGCCGGTAGAGGGTGGCGTTGCCGATGCCGGCCCGGCGGGCGATCTCGTCGAGGGGGGCGTCGGCGCCGAACTCCACGAAGATCTCGCGGGCCGCCCCCAGGATCCGCTCCCGGTTGCGCACCGCGTCGGCGCGCGGCTTGGGCACCCGGGTGGCGGTGGCGGTGGCGCTCTGCATTCCGGGCCTCCCTGGGCTGGAACTCGTACGGACGGACGCGCGGGCCGGCGGGCCGGCGGCGGGTCCGGAAGCGGGGAGTTGTTCCCCGCTTGTGCGGACCTTCTTGCAAACGGGGAACCGGTCCCCGGTTATTTCACTCTCCCGTGTGACCCGCATCACACCCGGATCCTGCGGTTTCATCCCGTTTGGCCGCTTTCGACGCGCGGGCGTGTCGCAGCCGACGGAGGGTGAGCGCACAGAGAGCAGCCAGGACCCGGCCGGCTGCCGCGCACCCGAAGGCGATCTCCATGCCGCAGACCCGCCACCGGATACGCAGACCCTGCCGCACCGGCGCGTTCATCGGCCTCACCGCGCTGGCCCTGGGCGTCACCGCCACCGCCAGCGGCGGGATCCACGGCCGCGGCCACGCCACCTCCGGACCCAAGGCCTCCACCGCCGAATCCGTCCTGGCCCCCTGCCGGATCTCCGCGACCATGGGCGTCCAGCTCTCGGAGGGGCTGCCCACCGCGCCGGGGTACTCCCGCTCGACGGGCGAGGTCCGCGCCCTCAACCTGATGATCGACTTCCCCGACGCCAAGGGCGAGGGCTCGGCGATGGACCGGCTGGCGGAGTTCTTCCCCCAGACCTCCGAATGGTTCCGCACCAGCTCCTACGGCAAGCTCACCTACCGGGCCGAGGCCCCGATACGGAACTGGCTGCGGATGCCGATGCCCTTCGCCGCGTACGGGATCGAGCGCGGCTCCGCCTACGAGCCGGGCTACCGGCAGCTCGTCGAGCACATCGCGCGGGCCGCCGACGGCGAGGTGGACTTCAGCCGCTACGACCTGATCAACATCCTGGTCACCCCCAACGCCGGACCGTCCGCCCTGGACACCGTCCTGTCGGTCACCTTCTCCGGCAACGGGGAGGCCCCCATGGCCGACGGGGTGCCGCTCGCGAACACGTCCTTCGTCTACAGCCGGCAGGACGACGGCTCGGGCTCCTACCGGGAGACCGGCTACCGGGTGCTGCCGCACGAGAACGGGCACGTCTTCGGGCTGCCCGACCTCTACACCTCCGACGGGGGCGGCACGGTCGGGCACTGGGACATCATGAGCGAGGACTGGGGCGCCAACAACGACCTCCTCGGCTGGCACAAGTGGAAGCTGGGCTGGCTCGACGGGTCCCAGATCAGCTGCGCCTCCAAGCCGGGCGTCAGCGAGCACCTGCTGACCCCGCTGGCCGCGGAGGGCGGCGGCGTGAAGCTGGCCTTCGTCCCCCTCTCGGAGAGCGCCGGCTACGCGATCGAGGTCCGCACGCGCGCCGGCAACGACGAGGCCGTCTGCAAGCCCGGGGTGCTGATCTACAAGGTGGACTCGGACGTGGACACCGGGCGCGGGCCGGTGACGGTCTCGGACAGCGCGGGCGGCAGCGGCGGATGCACGCGCCGGCCCAACGTGCACGCCGAACTGTCGGACGCGCCGTTCCGCCCGGGCGAGAGCTTCACCGACGAGAAGGCGGGCATCGGCATCTCGGTGGTGGACGCCCTCCCGGGCGGCGGCTTCCGGGTCCGTGTGACCCGCCCCTGAACCCCGACCCCTGACAAGGAGCCGACCCCATGAACGCCACACCCGAAGAGCGCCTGGCGGCCGCCGGGCTGAAGCTGCCGCCGGTCGCGCCGCCCGTCGCCGTGTACGTCCCGGCGGTGGTGAGCGGCCACTACGTCCACACCTCGGGCCAGCTGCCCATGGTGGACGGCGCGCTGCCGCGCACCGGCAAGGTGGGCGGCGAGGTCACCCCGGAGCAGGGCGCCGAGCTGGCCCGGCAGTGCGCGCTGAACGCGCTCGCCGCCGTGGCCTCGGTGGCCGGGGACCTGTCCGCCGTGAAACGGGTGGTCAAGGTGGTCGGGTTCGTGGCCTCCGCCCCGGACTTCACCGGCCAGCCGGGCGTGGTCAACGGCGCGAGCGAACTCCTGGGCACCGCCTTCGGCGAGGCCGGCATCCACGCGCGCAGCGCGGTCGGGGTGGCGGTGCTGCCCCTGGACGCACCGGTGGAGGTGGAACTCACGGTCGAGCTGCACACCCCGATGGGGGTGTGACGCGTCCGGGCGGGACCGGCCGGCGGCTCAAGCGGTGACGGGCAGCGCGCGCAGCGCGCGGAACCGGAAGGTGGTGCTCCACCGCAGCTCGTCCGCGGGGACCGCGAGCCGCAGCCCGGGAAGCCGCCGCAGCAGGGTCCCGAGGGCGAGGGTGACCTGCGTACGGGCCAGCGGCGCCCCGAGGCAGTAGTGGACCCCGTGTCCCAGGGCCAGGTGGGACTTGTCCGCGCGGCGGATGTCGAAGCGGTCCGGCTCGGGGTAGCGGGCCGGGTCGCGGTGGGCGGAGGCGAGCGAGAACATCACGGTGTCGCCGGCGGGGATCCGTACGCCCCCGATCTCGACCGGCTCGGTCGGGAAGCGGCGGATGGCCGTCTGGTTGGGGACCGCGTACCGGAAGAGCTCCTCGACGGCCTCCGGCAGCAGCTCGGGAGACTCCCGGAGCGCGGCCAGCTCCTCCTCGTGCGTCAGGAGGGTGAACAGGCCGCCGCCGATCAGGTGCTGGACCGTCTCGCTGCCGGCCATCAGGATCAGGAAGGCGAGGGAGACCAGCTCGTCCTCGCTGAGCCGGTCGCCGGCGTCACGGGCGGCGATCAGCCCCGACAGGACGTCCTCACCGGGCGCCGCGCGCCGCGCCGCGACGAGCTCCACCAGGTACCCGTGGACGGCGCGCACCGCGCCGGCGAGCTCCTCGTGGCTGCCGGGCAGGAGCATGGTGGCGATCCATCCGGCGAACCGCTCGTACTCGTCCTCCGGCACGGCCAGCAGGTCCCCGATGACCTTGAGCGGCAGCGGCGCGGCGAACCCGGCGACCACGTCGGCGGCCCCGTCGGCCTCCACCCGGGCGACGAACCGGTCCGTGAGGGCGTCGACCGCCGACTGGATCGCCGTGCGCATCCCCTCGACGTGACGGGGCGTGAACCCCTGGGCGACCAGGCGCCGCAGCCGCAGGTGGTCCTCGGGCCCGACGTTCAGGAGGTTCGCGTCGAGCGCCGGGGGCAGCGAGAACCCCTTGAAGCCGCCGCGGGAGTGCCGCTTGTCGACGGAGAACCTGGCATCGGCCAGCCCCGCGCGCACATCGGCCTCGTGCGTCACGAGCCACACCGGCGCCCCGTCGGGCAGCGCGACCCGGTGCACGGACCCCTCGGCACGCAGCCGCGCGTACACGGCGTACGGGTCCTCCCGGAAGCTCTCCCCGAACACTTCGACGGCCTCGGTCACGGTTCCCCCTCGCGTACGGCCCACTGCCCCTGAGCCGATTATGCGGGAGCGCCCCCACCGGCGTGATCTTGGGCGTCGGGTCCGAGGAGCGCGTGCCCGCGCTCCAGGATCCGCGTGAAGGCCGCCGGGTCGGTGAGCGACATGATGTGCGGGCCGCGGACGTGGAACAGGCGGGCGTGCCCGCCGCCGGAACGCACCGCGGCGGCGAACTCCCGCTCCCCGGTGCGGAAGAGGCGGTCGCCGAGGCCGTTGACGAAGAGCACGGGCAGCCGGCAGCGGCGCGCGACGGCGAGGAAGTCGTACCGGGCGAGTTCGCCGACGACCTGGCCGAAGGCGGGCATCGCCAGGCCGCCCCGCATGACGGCCGCGTGGCTCTCCGCCGGGAGCCGACGCCTGAACGCCCGGTCGTTGAGGCGCCCGGCCCGGTCCGGGCCGAGCGCCCCGAACACCCGGGCGGCGCCGCGGTACAGCAGGCCGGTGGCCCCGTCGGTGCGGGCCGTGGCCCCCTGGACGAGGAGGCCGCTGACGGCGTCCGGGTGCGCGGCCCCGTAGGCGAGGGCGACGTACCCGCCGAGCGAGGCCCCCACCACCAGGGGGCGGCGGCCGGTGGCCCGCGCGGCCTCCTCCACGGCCAGCCCGACCCGCGTGACGGCCTCCGCGAGGCGGAAGGGGCCGCCGGCCCGCAGGGTCCCGTGGCCGGGCAGGTCGGGGGCGGTGATCCGGAACCGGGAGGCCAGCCGGCGGGCGTGGGGGTCCCACATCAGCGCGGAGAGCCGGGTCCCGTGGACGAGGACCAGCGGGTCCCCGTCGGCGGCCCCGGCGGTCCAGATGCCCGGCAGGCCGGGAGCGGGAGCCAGCCCCGCGTCCGTCGGCGGGGTCTCAGGTCGGCAGGCGGTCATGCTCTCCCCCAAAGGCATCCACAACGCGTCCACAACGAAACGCAACGTCACGTCGCACAGTAGAGCCAGAAGGGGCGGAAACGACGAGCACCGGCGGACCCTCCTCGGCCTCCTGAGACCGGCGCCGCCCGCCCCGCGCCCGTCACCCGCCCCGGCGGGAAACCGACCCGCGCAGCCGGTACCTGATCCGCTACGCTGTGCCTGGGCCGCCTTCACGGCGACCCCGGGCCCCGCACGGGGCCCCGCCTTCGTAGCTCAGGGGATAGAGCACCGCTCTCCTAAAGCGGGTGTCGCAGGTTCGAATCCTGCCGGGGGCACAGTGGCGGGAGGCCCTCAGCCGGGATCGGCTGGGGGCCTCCGTCGTGTGCGGGGTCAGGCGACCAGGTCCGCGTAGAGGATCACGTTGTGCGTGCGGTGGCCGTTCTCGATCTCGCCGCCGCAGGTCAGCAGGCGCAGTTCCGGGCGGTCCGTGGGCCCGTAGACCTTCCGGGTGGGGAAGCGGTCCTTGTGGACGTCCTCGATCTCGCGGATCTTGAACTTCGCCGTCCGGCCGTCCTCGCGGGGGACCTCGACCAGGTCGCCGAGGCCGACCTTCGCGACGTCCTTCATCAGGGCCGGCCCGTGCTTCGTGTCGTAGTGGGCCACCAGGACGGCGGCGCCCTTCTCGCCCGGCGCGGCGCCCCCGGTCCACCAGCCCGGGGTGTTCGCCTCCGTGTCGGGGTCGGGGACCTCCAGCTCGCCGGTGGCGGGGTCCGTCGTGAGGTCCAGGACGCGGGTCGCCGCCACCCCCGCCGACGCGATGCGCACGCCCGTGGGTCTGGAGCGCTCCAGCGGCGGGGCGGCCGTCGGGGGCGGGGCGGCGGACGTGCCGGTGATCCCGGGGGCCGGGGGGAGCTTCGTCGCGGACGCCGTGCCGCAGGCCGTGAGCGCGGCGGTGGCGGTGGCCGCGAGGACCAGGGACGTGGCGGTGAGGGGGATGAGGGGGGTGCGGGGCATGGGAGCGACGTTACGAGGGAGGTATGAGGGGTTTACATCGGGAACGTAACGGTCGCCCGGAAAGTGGCGGGCGGAGGTGTAAAGAGCCCTCCCGGGGGTGGGAGGGCCGCCCGCGTCAGCTGAGGCCGCGGCTGCGTTCGCCGATGCGGTCGCCCTGCGGGGTACCGGCCCGCTTGAGGTCCGCCTTGGTGTGCGCGCCGCCCTTCACCTTGCTGTGGAGGGGGCCGTCGAACCCGTGGCCGGGCCCGTGGCCCTGCGCGCGCCGCGCCTGCAGTCCCAGCCGCTCCACCGCCTTCGCGACCGCGGCCTGCACGTCCTGCTTCTGCTCTTTGCTCATCCCGTCGTCAACTCCTTCGGGAAGCGTCCGATCGAACTACTGGGATCGTATGCAGATATCCGGACCTATGCACCTGGATCGGACGTAAAGGATCCGCGGGCGGCCACCGTCAGGACCGCGGCGGCGTTCCCGTGCCGGCGCGGATCAGCTCCTCCGGGCAGGGCGTGCCGCGCGGGAGCTGGTACTTCGCCGCGATCCGGTACTCACCCGGCGCCGGGACCAGGAGCTCCGTCCACACGTCCCCCTCGCCGTCGAGGGCCGCCTTGAACAGGCACCCGGCGGTGTTCGCGTACTCCTTCGGCGCCTTGGACCCCGCCGCGCCCCGCGCCTTCGACGCCGGGGTCTCCTGCGGCGGCTGCACGGCCTTCCCCGCGCCGTCCACCAGCCCCAGCCACGGCGAGTGCGGGATCCGCACCAGCACCCGGCCGGGCGCCGAGACGTCGAGGACCAGCTGGTCCGCGCCCGCCCGGACCACCGTCGCCGGCCCGGTCACCAGGCTCGTGGGGGCCTCCACCTGGAAGAGCCGCCAGTTCTCGTCGCCCCAGATCTGCCGCAGGTACGGGAGCCCCTCGCGCAGCAGCGCGGCCTCGGCCTCGCCGCCCGAGTCGGGCTTGTCGGCGGGCAGCACGACGTAGTGCACGGCCCAGCGCTCCAGCCAGCCCCGGTAGTTCTCGGCGGTGAGGGTGTCGTCGTAGAAGAGCGGGTTGCGCTCCAGGTCGGCCTGGCGGTTCCAGCCGCGTGCGAGGTTGACGTACGTGGGGAAGGCCGAGGACTCGCGGTGGCTGCTGGCCGGGACCACCTCGACCCGGCCCCGGTCGGCGCCGGCCTTCTGGAGCTGGTCGATCAGCGGGGCCAGCTCACGGTTCCAGGCGGCCACCGGCGTCGTGCGGACGATGTCGGTGATGCTGTTCATCGTGATCCAGAAGTTGAGCCCGACGAACGCCAGCAGCACGGCGTACCGGCGCCGGGTGCGCGGGGCCGTGTGCGGGACGGCCGCGAGGAGCACCGCCCCGCCGAAGAGCATGACCATGCGGGTGGCGTTCGAGCCGATCTGGGAGTCGATCACCCAGGTCAGGAACACCCCGAGGGCGTACACCGCGCCGGAGATCCGGACCGTCTTCCACCGCTTGGGCACCAGGAAGGCGATGGCCAGCCCGAAGACGAACGGCAGCCAGGCCGAACCGATCTTCATCGGCTGGGTCCCGGAGAACGGGAACAGCCAGGCCGACAGCCCGACCACCGCCACCGGGGCCAGCCCCAGGGCGTACGCGCCCGGGCGCCGCCCGCTCAGGAACAGCGCGGCCGCGATCACCCCGAGGAACAGCCCCGCGACCGGACTCGCGGCGGTCGCCAGCCCGGCCAGCGGCGCGGCGACGGCGGCCTTGGCCCAGCGCCGCCGGGCCCACTTGCGGGGCCAGCAGAAGACGGCGGCGACGGCCCCCAGCGCGAAGAGGGTGCCGAGCCCGAAGGTGACGCGGCCCGAGAGGGCGTTGCAGAACAGCCCGTAGACCCCGGCCAGAGCGGGCCACAGGGGACGCCGGACGGCGCCCCGGCAGCGGGTCAGGATCAGGGCGAGGAGGGCCGCCGAGCAGGTCCCGGCGATCATCATCGTGGTCCGGACACCGAGCACGTGCATGACGTACGGGGACACGACGCTGTACGAGACCGGGTGCATCCCCCCGTACCAGGCGAGGTTGTACGCCGTGTCCGGGTGCCGGCCGACGAACTCCGCCCACGCGTCCTGCGCGGCCAGGTCCCCGCCGCTGTTGGCGAAGCAGAAGAACCAGACGACGTGCAGGACGGCCGCCACGGCGGCGGCCACCGGCACGGGGTGGCGCTGGGCCCAGCCCAGGGCGCCGCCCCCGCCCGCCGGGTCCCCGGCGGGCGGATGCTGTCTCTGTGCGGGTACCCGTCGTCCGGGCTTGTGCTGTTCAGCTGTGGTCACGACCGATGCTCTCTTCCCGGCACGACACCTGCGTCCCGTCCCGTCCCGGTTCCCTGGACGCGCGACGGCGCCCCGGGGTTGTGCCCGGGGCGCCGTCGCGCGCCCGCCGACCCGTATCAGCTGATGCGGGTCAGCTTGCTTCCGATGCCCGGCGCGGCCAGCTCCGACTGGAGCGCCACGGGCACCTTCACCTGACTGGCCCCGTCGCCGACGGTCAGCACGCCGACCGCGGTACCGGCCTTCGCCGTCTCGGGGATCTTGGTCCCGCCGTCGCCGAGCTTGATGTCCACGGTCAGCGAGGACCAGCCGACCGCCTGCACGTCGGCGGTGGCGACGACCTTGGTGCGGCCGCCGACGCCGTCGTCCACGTACCCGACGACGTCGCCCTTCTTGACGACGGGCGCGCCCTCCAGGGACTTCTGGGTGGCGACGAGCAGGTTCTTGCTCGCGGCGATGACCGTGTCGATGATCGGCGGCTTGTGCTGGCCGAGGACGGCTCCGACGATCAGCTGGTTGGTGTCGCCGACCTTCTTGTAGGCGGCGAAGAGGAGGTTTCCGCCGGCCTTGGTCGTCGTACCGGTCTTGATGCCGAGGGACTCGTTGTACGGGACCAGGCGGTTCCAGTTCGCCCAGGGCTTGCCGGTCTGGTCGGTCCAGGAGGGCTTGCGGGTGATGTCCACCAGCGCGTCGATCTCGACGATCTTCAGACCGAGCTTGACCTGGTCCTCGGCGGTGCTGACGGTGGTCGCGTCCAGGCCCGAGGGGTCGGTGTAGGTCGTGTTCGTCATGCCGAGCTGCTTGGCGGTGTCGTTCATCTTCTTGACGAACGCCTCCTGCGAGCCGGAGTCCCAGCGGGCCAGCAGCCGCGCGATGTTGTTGGCCGAGGGGATCATGAGGGCGGCGATCGCGTCGTACTCGGAGATCTTCTCGCCCTCCCTGACCGTGTTGAGGGTGGACTCGTTGTCCGACTTGTCCTTCTGGCCCTCGGTCTCGGCGGTCTTGTCGATGTCGATCATCGCGCCCTTCTCACCCTTCTTGAAGGGGTGGTCGCGCATGATGATGTACGCCGTCATCGACTTGGTGACGCTGGCGATCGGCACGGGCTTCTGCTCGCCGGACGAGCCGATCGTGCCGAGGCCGGCGGCGGCCATCGAGGCCTGGCCCTCGGAGGGCCAGGGCAGGTCGGGCGCCCCGCCGGGGAAGGTGTACTGGGACTTCGCGGTCAGCACGAGCTTGGGCGCGGGCAGCGGGCGGACCAGCTGCACGACGGCCAGGACGACGGCCAGCAGCAGCACGATCGGCGCGTAGATCTTGAACCGCCGTACGACCGTCCGCATCGGGCTGGGCGGCGGGGGCGGGTTGTTGGTGAGGTCCGCCAGCATGTCGAGCGGCGGCCTGGGGGGCAGCGGCTGCTGCGTGGTCCGCTCGCTGGGGTCCAGCCGCCGCACGGTGGGGGCGGTGGCCGGGTCGGGCTTGGGGGCGGGCTTCGGCGGGGCCGGCGCGTCGTCGGCGCGCAGGGGTACGAACGTGCTGACGCGGGCCTCGGGGGCGGGCTTCGGCGCGCCGGGCTTCGGCGCGCCGGGCTTGCCGTCGGCGTCCGCGGGCTTCCCGGGGGCGGCCGGGGCGGAACCGGCACCGGAGCCGGAGCCGGAGCCCGGCTTGACGGCACGGAAGACTGCGGTCCGCTCGGAGTCCTCGGACGGCTTCCCGTCGCCCTCCGCCGCGTCCGCACCGGGCTTGACCTTGCGGAAGACGGCGGTGCGCTCGTCGGACGGGGCGGAACCCTGCCCGGAGTCGGCCGGAGCCTTCTTCCCGGCGTCGGAGGCCGAGGCGGAGCCGGAGCCGGAGGCAGAGCCGGACCCGGAGGCCGAGGCCGAGCCGGAGGCGGACGGGGCGGACGCGCGCGGGTCGCGGGCGGCGGGAGCGGGGGCGTCGGCCGGGGCGGAGCCGGGCTTCACCGCGCGGAAGACGGCGGTGCGCTCGGACTCGTCCGAGGGCGTGGCGGAGCCCCGCTCGGACTCGGCAGGAACCTTCTTCCCGGAGTCCGCGGGGGCGGAGCCGGGCTTGACGGTGCGGAAGACGGCCGTGCGCTCGGACGGTTCGGCGCCGCGCGGGTCCCGCGCGGCGGGCTTCTCCGGCTCGGCGGCCGGGTCCGAGGTCGCGAGGCCGGACGCGGTGGCCCGCGCACGCCCGGAACCGGAACCCGGCTCGGGGTCCGCCGGGCGGTCCTCGTCGGCGCCCTTCACGGAGTCCGCCGGAGCGGAACCCGGCTTGACGGTGCGGAAGACGGCCGTGCGCTCGGATGCGGCCGGGGACTTCGCCGAGCCGCGTTCGGCGTCCGTCTCACCGGCGTCCGGGCCGGAGGCCGGCTCCGTGTCCTGCGGGGCGGGGTCCGAGGTCACGACGCCGAACGCGGTGGTCCGCGTCCCTCCGGCGGACTTCCCGGAACCGGACTCCGGCTTGGCTTCGGGGGACCGGTCCGCGTCGGCGTCCCGGTCGGTGGAGCCGGGCCTGACGGTGCGGAAGACGGCGGTGCGCTCGGATGCGGCCGAGGCCGCCCCGGACGGCTTCCCGCCGCCGGAGGTCTCGTCGGCCTTCTCGGAGCGCTCGGAAACGGAACCCTGACGGACCACCCCGGACTGCGCCGCTGACGTCGCCGGGTCCACTCGTCCGGGGGACCGCTCGGCGCCGTCCGCGCCCTCGTCCGATCCCGGCCGGCCGCCCGCCGCGGCGTCCTCGTCCCGCGCACCACGACCCGCGACGGCGCCCGCGCCCCGGCCCGGGCCGGCGTCGGAACCCGCGCCGGAATCCGCGTCGGAATCCGCGTCAGAGGCCGCACCGGAAGCCTTGTCCGACCGTCGGCCGGAGCCCGTCTCGGAGCCCGCGCCGGACCCTCGGCCGGAGCCCGCGCCCGTCTCGGAGTCCGCGTCCGAACCCCGGACCGAGCCCGCGTCCGAACCCCGGACCGAGCCCGTGCCGTAGCCCGTCTCGGAGTCCGCGGCCGGCACCCGGCCCGAACCCGTGCCGGAACGGCGGTCGGAGTCCGTGGCCGGGCGTGCCTCGGAGTCCGTGGCCGGGCCGTCGCCGGAACCAGCGCCGGACGGCGTGTCCGCAACCGGCCGGGCCGGCACGGCGTCCTTCAGCGGGACGCGCGGCTGGAACACCGAGATCCTCGGGTCCTGTTCCCCGGCCCCTGAGGACTTCGCCGCCCCCGACGCTCCTTCACTTACCGACTTGTCGGGGGACTCGCCCGCCACCGTTCCTCCTCGATCGCCGTCCGGTCTACTGTCCGAACCGTCTAACAGTGTCCCGTCTCGGGGTCCTCGCCCACGTGCTAGACGAGAACGACATAGCTACTGGTTCCCCCACAAAGCGTCCAGGCGCTCTCGACAGATGAATGTGAGAGGCGTCACCCTGTCACTCATCCACGCGGGGAGGCATGGATGGGCAGGAGCCGCAGAACAATTCCAGAGGAGCTTCTGCTGCTCGCCCTGGACCCGGCCACGGGTACCACGGCGCAGCCGCAGTCGCTCGACCTCGGCCTGGCCGGGGCACAGCTAGTGGAGCTGGCTCTGGCAGGACGGATAGCCCCTGACGGGGATCGTATCGCCGTGGTGATGCCACGGCCGACAGGAGATCCGACTTTGGACTCCGCACTGGAACTGCTGCGCAGGCGCGGCAGCCCGGTTCGGGCCGTCCACTGGATCGGCGGACCCCGGCTGGGGCTCCGCCAGATTTACCTCGCTCATCTGGAGCGCTGCGGCATGGTCCATGCCGTCGCGGGACAGATGTGCGGGGTGCTGCCGACGACTCGCTACCAGGCGACCGACACGGCGATCAGCCGGGAGATCCGTGCCCGGCTGGACAGTGCGATCCGCACCGGCGTACCGCCGGACCCGCGGACCGCGGCGCTCGCCGCGCTGGCCCACGCGGTCGGACTCGGCAAGCACCTGTACCCCGGCAACGAGGGGCGCTCGTCCAGGTCCCGGCTGCGGGACCTGATCCGGCACGACCCGATGGGCGGTCTCGTGGCGCACGCCGTCATGGACGTCCAGAACGGCGTGGCGGCGCAGCCGCGCCGCGACCGCGCACCGGCACCGCAGCCGGCCGTCCGGGCCACGGCGGGCGGCGTGCCGCTCCAGCCGCGCCGGACGGGTGCGATGGCCCGGGCGGCCGCGCACTGACGCACGACGCGCTGACGCACGACGCACGACGCACGACGCACGACGCATGACGCACCACCGCACCACCCCGACCCGCGACACCCCTTGGTCCACCAGCGGGTCACCGATCCACCCTCCACTGCCGGGAGTCCCCAGAGACCCGGTCCGGGAGCCGCGCGCACGCGGGGTGGTGGAGCCGTACACCGGCTCCGCCACCCCGCGTGTCTGCTTTTCCGCGCCGTTCCCCAGCGCCGTCGCACCCTTCGGTGGCAGTCTGCTGAACATCAGACACGCACAGAGACAGCTACTGAAGAAGGCGGAGGTGCCGATCCCGTGGCGTCCAATGTCAATCCCACCGTCCGACGCCGCCGACTGGGCATGGAGTTGCGCAAGCTGCGCGAGGACAAGGGCATGACGGCCGAGCAGGTCGCCGAGCGCCTCCTCGTCTCCCAGTCGAAGATCAGCCGGCTGGAGAACGGCCGCCGTTCCATCAGCCAGCGCGACGTCCGCGACCTGTGCGAGGTGTACGAGGTGGAGGACCCCCGGCTGGTGGACTCGCTCATGCAGATGGCCAAGGACTCCCGCCAGCAGGGCTGGTGGCACGCCTTCGGCGACATCCCGTACAGCGTCTACATCGGCCTGGAGACCGACGCGGCCAGCCTGCGCACGTACGAGCCCCAGATGGTCCCCGGGCTGCTCCAGACCCCCGAGTACGCCCAGGCGCTGATCCGCGGCGCGCTGCCGGAGACGGCGCCCGCCGACGTGGAGAAGCGCGTCCAGGTCCGGATGCAGCGCCAGAAACGGCTGTCCGAGACGGACAACAACAACGCGGAGGTCGGGCCGCTGCGGCTGTGGGCGGTGATCGACGAGGCGGTGCTGCGCCGGCACGTGGGCGATCCCCAGTTGATGATCCGGCAGTTGCAGTACCTGATAGAGCAGTCACAGCAGCCGTACGTCACCGTGCAGGTGATGCCGTTCTCGATGGGCGCGCATCCCGGTGTGAACGGTCAGTACGCGATTCTGGAATTCCCGGACGCCTCCGACTCGACGGTGGTCTACATCGAGGGCGTCACGAGCGATCTGTACCTGGAGAAGGCGAACGACGTCCAGAAATACAGCGTGATGTACGAGCATCTGCGCGCCCAGGCCCTCAATGTGGAACAGACCCGGCAGTTCATCTCCGAGGTCATCGACCACTACGCGGCGCTGGCGAAGTAGGGAGGTGGCAGGGGGTCCGGCACGGTACACCGTCGGTCCCCGGCCACAAAAGGCCTGAATGGAATATGCCACCCGGTCGAGTGAATGCCCCCTTCCCCCATCGGAAGGTGCCGGTAGCGTCGATCACGTCGGCCCGGGAAATGGTGCCGGCGCGCAGCCGGGAACTCCCGGAACCACTCTCTGAACCGGAGAAGAACCATGGGCATTCGTCAGGGCGGCACCGAGAACTGGACCAAGTCCTCCTACTCCGGCGGAAACGGCGCCTGCGTCGAGGTCAAGTCCCCCGTCGCCGAGGCGATCGCGGTCCGCGACTCCAAGATGCAGGACGGCCCGTCGATCACCTTCGCCCCCGGCTCCTGGACCTCCTTCGTGACCGACGTGGTCGAGGGTCACCGCGCCTGAACCCCAGGCGTACGACCCCGACGTGAGCCCTCTCGACCGGCACGCCGTCCTGGCCGAGGGGGCTCGGCCATGTCCGCGTACGGGCGGACGGCCGGCCCCCCGGACGGCCGGCCCCCTCCCCCGCCCGGGTGGTCAGCGCAGCCGGTCCACGTACCGGTCGGTCCCCGGCACCGTCGGGATGAACGGCGCCACCAGCTCCACCCGCCCCAGCCCCGATTCCGCGACCTCCGCGTCCAGGCCCTGGAAGCGGTCCCAGCAGGTGCGCGGGTCGGCCTCCAGGAACCACAGCAGGGTGAGGCGCTCGTCGACCCCCTCGACCTGCTTGACGTAGGTCATCCGGTCGCCCGGCAGCGGCGTCGGCCGGAAGACGGTCACCATCGCCGCGGGCGAGCCGTGCAGCCGGCGCGGCAGGGCCCTGGAGCGCAGCCACTCCAGCAGCTCCGCGCGCCGCTCGGGGCCCTCGGCGTCGACGACCTGGAGGACGAGCCCGGCGTACGGGTGGTCCAGGGCGTGGAAGTCACGGGGGCCGGCGGCCCCGTCGCGGTAGACGGTGGCCTCGTGGTCCTGGAAGGCCGTGAAGACGTGCGTACGGTCCTGGTAGACCCGGCCGTCCCGGTTCAGCCGCTTGTTGATGCCGACGGTCCACTTCATGTGCTCGTCGTAGCGGCCCTCGGTGACCCAGTACGTCGACAGGTAGCAGCCGGCCGTGACCGGCCGGGCCACCGCCGACTTCTCCGGGTAGCGCAGCTCCTGGAGGTCGCGGGTGGCCACCCAGCGGCGGCCCGCGTACATCCAGGGCATGGCCATCGCGCCGGCGTAGTAGTGGTCGTCCTCGTACCAGCGGTTGTACGCGTACTCGTGGCCCGGGTGCGGTTCGACCATGGTGATCAGGGCGTGGCCGGGGCGGACCCCGTACGGGCCGACGGCCGCGAGTGCGGCGTAGTCCCCGGCCCGGGTGTCCTCTGGTTCCCGCTCGTGTCTGCTCGTCATGGCACCGGTGTAGCTGATGCTTCGTCAGTTCGCGAGAGGGCGTGGGCCGTTCACCCCTCGAAATGGTAGGTGCCGTCTGCATCCTTCCTGGTTAGGCTGCGTTCACCCGCCACCCGAAGGAGCCCCCATGCCCGCTGCCGGTCCCGCTCCCCTGCCCGCCTTCGCCGCCCGCGCCGCCGCGGTGGGCGGTTCGCCCGTACGGGAGATCCTGGCGCTCACCGAACGCCCCGGGGTGATCTCCTTCGCCGGCGGGCTGCCCGCCCCCGAGCTCTTCGACACGGCCGGGATCCGCGCCGCCTACGACAGCGCCCTCGCCGGGGCCTCCTCGGCCGCCCGCGCCCTCCAGTACTCCACCACCGAGGGCGCCCCCGAGCTCCGCGAGGCGGTCGCCGCGCGGGCGGGTGCGCGCGGGCTGGCGACCACCGCGGACGACCTCCTGATCACCACCGGCTCCCAGCAGGCCCTGACCCTGGTCACCGCCACCCTCGTGGAGCCCGGCGACACCGTCCTCGTCGAGAACCCCACCTACCTGGCGGCCCTCCAGTGCTTCGGGATGGCCGGGGCCCGCGTCATACCCGTCCCCTGCGACGAGCGGGGTCTGCTGCCCGACGCCCTCGCCGAGATCACCGCCCGCGAGCGCCCCAAGCTCCTCTACACCGTCCCCACCTTCCAGAACCCCACCGGCCGCACCCTGCCCGGGGAGCGCCGCGCGGAGGTGGCGCGGACCGCCGCCCGCCTCGGGCTGTGGCTGGTGGAGGACGACCCGTACGGTGACCTGCGCTACGAGGGCGCCCACGAGGCCTGGCTCGCCGCCCACCCGGGCGCCGAGGACCGCACCGCCCTGATCGGCAGCTTCTCCAAGGTGATGGCCCCCGGGCTGCGCCTGGGCTGGCTGCGCGCCCCGGCCGCCCTGCGCCGGGCGGCGGTGGTCGCCAAGCAGGCGGCCGACCTGCACACCTCGACGGTGGACCAGCTGGCCGCCGCCCACTACCTCGCCGCCCACGACCTCGACGCGCACGTCGGCCGGGTCCGCGAGGCCTACCGGGCGCGCCGCGACGCCCTCCTCGCGGGCCTCGGCGCGGCCCTCCCGGAGGGCTCGGAGTGGAACCGCCCGCAGGGCGGCATGTTCGTCTGGGCCCGGCTCCCCGAGGGGTACGACGCGACGCCCCTGCTGAAGTCGGCGGTCGCCCACGACGTGGCGTACGTCCCCGGCGCCCCCTTCTTCACCGGCACCCCGGACCCGCGCACCCTGCGGCTGTCCTTCACGACGCACACCCCCGAGGAGATCGGCGTGGGCCTGGACCGGCTGGGGGCGGCGCTGAGGTAGGGGCCCGGGGCGGCTACTGGTCCTCGTAGCGGGGCAGGCCGTCCGTGGAGATCGTCCACTGGGCGATCGTGACGTCCTCGCCGTAGAGGAAGTCCCGGCGGGTCGCGTAGCGGGGGCCGTCGGGCGTCTCGTGGATGTCGGACATGACGGCCCCCGTTCCGGTGCGGGGGTCGAAGACGGCGTAGACGGGGACCCCGAGGAGCGGGTAGTCCCGCATCTTGCCGACCCAGTCGTTGTCGGGGTTGGAGCGGGAGACGACCTCGACGGCGGCGAGGAGGGTGCGGGGGTCGAACGAGCCCTGGCCTTCCATGTCCGCTTCGGCGATCAGCATGATGTCGGGCAGCCGCAGGATGCCTTCGGGCCGGTCCTCGACGTCGGGCGCGCCGCTGTGCGCCACCAGCGCCTCCGGCATGACCTTTTCGAATCGCCGGCGCACGCGCGCCACGGTGAGTTCGTGCGGGGCGCTGGGCGCCATCATGTCGTGGACCATTCCTGTCTTGGTGATCTCGAACTTGCCGGGCACGGTGTCTTCGAGGGACTCCAGCGCCTCTCGCATGGCCCTGTACTGCGGGGACTCTGAACGCGCTGCGTCCGGGGCGATGGTCATGGCGGTGGCTCCTCGTCTGTGCCCAGGGGGCCGAGTCATCACCTTCATGCTAGGCAGCCTTGCCGTTGTCGGACCGGCAATCGCCACAGGGACGCGGTGTCGGGGCGCGGAAGGGGCGGTCGCAGCCGTCGCAGGTCTGCCAGGGGTGGATGACACGGTCCCCGGGCGGCGCTCCGGTGGTCAGGGGCGGGTGTTTCGGGGCGGGGATCGGGACGGGGAAGGCGGCCTTCAGGCGGTAGGCCAGAAGGCCTGCCGGGTTGCGGAGGTCGTCCGGGACGTCGGCGGTGAGGGTGCGGCGTACGGCCTCGGGCGGGGCGGTCTCCAGCCAGCGGACGGTGTCGGGGACGAGGCGCTCGACGTCCCTCGCGGAGAGGAGGAGGCGCGGATCGCGGGCCCGCAGGCCCGCCAGGAGCTGGGCGGCTTCGCGGCGGAGGCCTGCCCGGTGCGGGCGCTCGGGCGGGGAGGGATCGACCGGGTCCGGCTCAGGTTCCGGATCCGGCGCCGGCTCCGGCTCCGGCTCCGGCTGGGGGTCCGGGGCCGGGTCCGGCTGGGGGTCCGGCTCCGGCTCCGGCTGGGGGTCCGGGGCCGGGTCCGGCTCAGGTTCCGGGTCCGGCTCCGGCTGGGGGTCCGGGGTCGGGTCGGGGTGCGGGGACGGGTCGGCCGCCGGGTCGGGGTCGGGGGCCGGGGGCGGGCCGGGCGGCGGGTCGGGTGGGGCCGGGGGCCTCGGCGGTGCGACCGGCGGGGGGACGTTGTACGCCACCGTGCGGGTGACGACCTGGCCGGCGGGGAGGCGCAGGCGGCTGCGGCGCAGGTAGCCCGCCTGCTCCAACTCCCTCAGCGCCCGGCCGATGCGGTGCTCGCTCTCCGGGAAGCGGTCGGCCAGGGCGCGGATGCCGACCGGGGTGCCCTCGGGGAGCGACTGGATGTGCACCGCCACCCCGATCGCCAGCAGCGACAGGTGCGCGTGCTGGACGAGCTGGTTGGCAACGACCGTGAAGTCGCGCGTAAGGGGGACGTTGGCGTGCGTGACTCCGGAAAGGCCACCGGATCGAGCGGTTCGGGCGGGAACACGGCGCGGCGCGCGCGGGCCCGCGCTAGGGTGCTGGAAAGCCATGCGGAAGGGTTCTGCTTCCTCGTGGATCAGGCCCTCGGCCGGGATTCGCCGTCCCGCCGGGGGCCGTCTCATGTCTGGAGTTGTCGGCGCGAGCATATGCCCGGCAACCACCACCGAATCCAGCCGAGTTGGCATAGTTCACCCGTCCGAGCGATCGCGGTCCGGGCGGGGAGGCTGGAGGGGTTGGTCTGGTTCTTTCCCCCGGTTCTTTGGTCTTTTGACGTGCGGCGCGACCGTCCGGCGGGTCGCCGTGTCGTAGGTTTCCGGGACCCCGTTCGAACGCGCGAGCTAGGCGTACAGGGCTTCTATCTCGGCCGCGTAGCGGTCCGCCACCGCCGTCCGGCGGAGTTTGAGGGTGGGGGTCAAAGTGCCCGCCCCGACCGAGAGTTCCTCCGTCAGGACGTGGAAGGCGCGGATGCGCGCCGGGCGGGAGACGGTGGCGTTGGCGGCGGTGACGGCGCGTTCGAGGTGGGCGCGCAGCTCCGGGTGGGTGGCCGGGGCAGGGCCGAGGTCCAGGCCCGCGCGGGCCGCCCAGGCGGCCACCTCCGCCGCGTCCAGGGCGAGCAGGGCCACCGGGTACGGGCGGCGGTCGCCGATCAGCACCGCCCGGGCGACGAGCGGGGAGGCCTGCTGGACGGCGAACTCCACCTCGGTCGGGGTGATGTTCTTCCCCGCCGAGGTGATGATCAGCTCCTTCTTGCGGCCGGTGAGGGAGAGGAAGCCGTCGGCGTCGAGGGCGCCCAGATCCCCGGTGTGCAGCCAGCCGTCCGCGTCCAGGGCCTGCGCCGTCGCGGCGGGGTTCGCGTGGTAGCCGGGGAAGACCATGGGGCCCCGGGCGAGCACCTCCCCGTCCGGGGCGATGCGCACCTCGCAGCCGGAGAGCGGGCGGCCCACCGTGCCGGGGCGGGCCGCGCCGGGGTGGTTGAGGCTGATCACCCCGCCCGACTCCGTCATCCCGTAGCCCTCGAACACCCGGATCCCGCAGGCCCGCAGGAAGTCCAGGGTGGCCGGGGCGATGGGGGCGCCGCCGGTCAGGGCCCACTTCAGGCGGCCCCCGAAGGCCGCCCGGACGGGCGCGTACAGGGTGCGCTCCGCCTCCTCGTACGCCGGCCGGTCCCGCTCCGGGAGCCGGTCCTCGGCCGCGAGGACGCCCAGCCGCACGGCCTCCTCGAACCGCTCCCGGCCGCCCTCGCTCCCCTCGGCCAGGGCCAGCGCCACCGCGTGGACCTTCTCGAACAGCCGGGGCACCGACGGCAGGTGCGTCGGCCGGGCCCGCGCCAGCTCGGCGAGCACGTCCTCGACCCGGCCGCCGAAGTAGCACAGCTCCCCGCCCTCCAGCAGGGTGGTGAACTGAATGAGCTGCGCCAGCAGATGGGCCAGCGGCAGGTACAGGTACGTGGAGTCGCCCGGCCCGCCCTCGACGAGCGGGAGCGTGGCGTCCTGGACGGCCCCGAGGTTGCCGTGGGTGAGGCGGCAGCCCTTCGGCAGGCCCGTGGTGCCCGAGGTGTAGACGATCGCGGCGTCGGCACCGGGGGTCACGGAGGCGGCGCGCGCGGCCAGTTCGGACTCGGGGGCCCTCGTCCGCGTCTCCTCGTCCATGCGGACGACCGCCCTCAGCGCGGGCAGCTTCGGCCGCAGCGCCTCCACCCGGGCGGCCTGCGCGGCGTCCTCGCAGACGGCCGCCACCGCCCCGGAGTCGGCCAGCACCCAGGCCAGCTCCTCCTCGCCCGCCGTCGGGTACACCGGCACCGGTACGGCGCCCGCCGCCAGCACCCCGAAGTGCGTGTACGTCCACTCCGGCCGGGTCTCCGCGAGGATCGCCACCCGCTCGCCGGGACCGACGCCCAGCCCCAGCAGCCCCCGTCCGGCCTCGCTGACGGAGGCGGCGAGTTCGGCGTAGGTGCGGGTCTGCCAGCCGCCGTCGGGGGTGCGGAACCTGAGGGCCGTCAGCGGCCCGTACCGCTCCCCCGTCCACTGGGTGAACACCGCCAGAGTGCCCGGCCGACCGTCCATCGCACGCCCTCCCCGGATAGGTGACCCCCCGATGGTGGGTGCGGCGGGCGCCCCGGCGGCATGACCGGAAGCGTCAGCACCGCTGACCCCGGCGCTCACGCGGGCTACCGTCGGGGCATGGGGAGGCGGACGGTCAGCGTGCACCACGTGCGCGCCGTGCTCGCGGGGGCGCGGCACGGCGGCGTGGACCTCGTACCGCTGCTCCAGGAGGCGCAGATCCCGCCGCTGCTGCTGGGCGACGACCGGGCGCGGGTCACCCCGGCGCAGTTCGCCCGGCTGTTCCGGGCGCTGTACCGGACCACGCGGGACGAGTTCCTCGGGCTGTCGGCCGTACCGAGCCGGCCGGGGACCTTCGCGATGATGTGCTACGCCTGCGTGGGCTGCCGGGACCTGGGCGCGGCCGTGGAGCGGGCGGCCGCCTTCTACGGGCTGTTCCCGGGCGGGCCGGAGCTGGCGCTCGAAGTGGAGGGCGGCGAGGCGCGGTTCACGGTGCGCGGGGAACTGGGGCGGGACGGGGAACGGTTCCTGTCGGAGTGCGTGCTGGCGATCTGGCACCGGCTCAGCAGCTGGATGGTGGGCCGTCGCATCCCCCTCGCCGGGGCCTCGTTCGCGTATCCGGCGCCGGCGCACCGGGGTGAGTACGACGTGCTGTTCGACTGCCCGGTGCGGTTCGGGGCGGAGCGGACGGCCGCCGTGTTCGACGCGCGCTGGCTGACCGCGCCGCTGGTGCGCGACGAGCCCGCGCTGGAGGCGATGCTGCGGCGGGCCCCGTTCGACCTGCTGTCGCGGCCCGAGTACGGGACCACGGTCGCGGAGCAGGTACGCCGTTCCCTGGCCCGGGGGCTGCGCGGGGCGCCGGGGCTGCCGGAGCTCGGGGAGGTCGCGGCCCGGCTGGCGGTGTCCCCGGCGACCCTGCGCAGGCGGCTCCAGCGGGAGGGGACCTCCTTCCAGCGGCTGAAGGACCAGGTGCGGCGGGACGCGGCGATCGCGGGGCTGGCCGAGAGCGGTGAGCCGATCGCGGAACTCGCCGCCCGGCTGGGCTTCTCGGAGGACACCGCCTTCCACCGCGCGTTCCGCCGCTGGACGGGGACGACCCCGGGCGCGTACCGGATCGCCTCGGGCGGCTGACGGGGGGCGGGCCCGGGGCCGGGCGGGGCCTGGGCGGCCGGGGGACGGGGCGGGCCTGGGCCGGGCGGGTGGTGGTGGGTGCGGCCAGGGAAAGTGAGCTGCGCGGTCAGCGACATGCCGAGCGGTCGGTCACTAGCTTCGAGCTACCTACCCCCACACGGACGTTGGGAGTTCCGCCCATGCGTGTCCGCAGCACCTCCCTGGCCGCCGCCGTCGCCGCCCTGCTCCTCGCGGCCTGGGCCCCGGCCGCCGCCGCCCAGGGCGCCGAGGACGCCCCCGCCGCCGCCCGGCCCGGTGACGTCGTCGCCAGCGCCCCCTCCGCCTTCCACCCCCTGCCCGGCCAGCCGACCGGAACCCGGGCCTGGAAGATCCACTACCGCTCGACCACCGCCGACGGCGCGCCGAACGTGGTCTCGGGGACCGTCATCGTCCCGCAGGACGGCCGCACGGGCCCCCGCCCGCTGATCACCTACGCCGTCGGCACGGTCGGGCTGGGCGACTCCTGCGCGCCGAGCGACAACCTTCCGTACGGCACCTCCGGCGAGGCCAACCTGATCCAGCAACTGACCCAGCGCGGCTGGGCGGTGGTCGTCACCGACTACGAGGGCCTCGGCACGCCGGGCCTGCACACCTACACCGTCGGGCCCTCGGCCGGGCACGCCGTCCTGGACGCCGCCCGGGCCGCGATCCGGCTGCCGGAGGCCGGGCTGGGGGCGGACACGCCGGTCGGGATCATGGGGTACTCGCAGGGCGGGCAGGCCAGCGGCTGGGCGGCCGAGCTCCAGGGGTCGTACGCGCCGGAACTGAAGGTCAAGGGCACGGCGACGGGCGGGGTCCCGGCGGACCTGATGAAGGTGGCCGCCTTCAACGACGGCTCCTACGGCTCTGGGCTGATCTTCATGGCGGCCGCCGGGCAGGACGCGGCCTTCCCCGAGCTGAAGCTGGACTCCTACCTCAACCCGGCGGGCCGGGCCCTGGTCGGGGGCATGAAGGAGGGCTGCGTGGCGATCGACGCGATCGCCGGCTCCTTCAAGCGGATCTCCGACCTGACCACCCGCGACCCCCTCGCCCAGCCCGACTGGCAGGCCCGCCTGGGCCAGAGCCGGCTCGGCCGGACGGCCCCGGCCGCGCCGGTGCTCCAGTACCACGCGGTCGGCGACGAGCTCATCCCGTACGCGGTGGGACGTCAGCTGCGGGCGGACTGGTGCGCGCGCGGCGCGGACCTCCAGTTCGACACGATCCTGCTCGGCGAGCACGTCAGCGGGGTGATCACGCACGCCCCGGCGGCCGCGAACTGGCTGGCCGACCGCTTCGCCGGCCGGGCCACCCACCCCGACTGCTGAAGCCCCCTCCCCGCCCCGCCGGTTCACTCGCCGGCGGGGCAGGCGCGCGTTCCGGCGGGGAGCCGGCCGTCGGTCAGGAAGCCGTCGACGTAGCCGCGCACGCAGGCCGACGAGGGGTAGCCGGTGTGCCCGTCGCCCTTGTGGTCCACGATCACCGCCGAGCCGAGGCGGCGGGCCGTCTCCTCCGTCCACTCGTACGGGGTCGCCGGGTCGCCCCGGGTGCCGACGAGCAGCATGCGCGGGGCGCCGGGGTGGTCGATGCGGCGGATGAAGTCGGTGCCGGCGGGGCGTCCGTAGCAGGCCAGGACGGTCATCAGCTGGCGCGGTCCGAAGATCTCCGAGACCGCGCGGAACCGCTCGCTCAGGGAGCCGATCTCCCTGGCGATGCTCACCGGGTCGGCCTTCTCCTCGCCGCGGTCGGGGTCGTCGGCGCAGTTCACGGCGATGAGGGCGGCCTCGGCGTTGTCGGCGGGGACCTTGGAGGGGGTGCCCGCGGGGGCCGAAGGTTCGGCGGGAGCCAGGAACCCTTCGAGGCCGGCGGGGTCGTCCTCGCGTTCGGCCTGCCCCAGGGCGGCGGCCAGATCCGGCCAGTACGCCGTGTAGTAGAGGGCGCTGCCGATGGCGAGGACCGCCTCATCGCCGGTGAAGGGGGTTCCTCCGCTACCGGTCATCGGGTGCTCGTCCAGACGGGCGACGAGGGCGTTGACCTTCTCCTTGGCCGTACGGGTGTTCGTGCCGTAGACGCAGCCCTGCCGGTGGGCGCACCAGGTCAGGAAGTGGTCGAGGGCGCGCTGCTGTCCGCGGGCGGAGGCGAGGGCCTGCTCGGTGAGGGAGTCGGCGAGGCTGTCGACGCCGTCGAGGACCATCCTGCCGGTGTTCTTCGGGTACAGGGCGGCGTAGACGGCGCCGAGCCGGGTGCCGTAGGAGAAGCCCAGGTAGTTCAGCTTCTCCTCGCCGAGGGCCCGGCGGATGGCGTCCATGTCCCGGGCGACGTGGACGGTGCCGATGTACTGGAGGACGCGCCCGGAGTGCCGCTCGCACCGGCGGACCTCGGCGCGCAGGGCCGCCAGCTGAGCGGCGGGGTCGCCGGGGGCCGGACCGGAGCCGGCGGCCTGAACGCCGCCGCAGGAGACGGGGTCGCTGAGGCCGACCCCGCGCGGGTCGAAGGCGATCAGGTCGTAGCGTTCGTTGAGTTCGGCGAAGAGGGCGGGGTCGGCGGCGAGATAGGCGATCCCGGGGGCGCCGGGGCCACCGTAGTTCAGCAGCAGGGACCCGAGGCGGCCGCGGGCTGGGGCACTGGCGGGGAGCTTGGCGAGGGCGATGCGGGTGGTGCCCCCGGCGGGGTGCTCGTGGTCGAGGGGGACGTCCAGGGTGGCACACCGCATCCCCGCCGGGACGGGCTTCTCGGGGCAGTCACCCCACCGGATGCCCTGGGCCGTGCCGGTGGCGGGGGCGGGGGCCGTGCCGGCGGCGGGGGCGGCGGCCGTGAGGGCGGCGGCCAGGGCGGTGGCGCAGGCTGCGGTACGTATCCGGGCACGGCGCACGGGACGCTCCTCGGGTGGCCCCCCGTCCGGTCAGCCCACGATAAGCGGCTGCCGTCGCCCCCGCCCGTCGGGGCGGGCCGCCGCGCGGGCTGGATCGCCCGCAGGGCGATTCCAGCCCCGCCGGCGATTGAGGCGCGGGGTCTGGGGCGGAGCCCCAGGGAACGGCCCGGGCCGTTCAGGCCCCGCGCGGGGTGCGGTACAGGGCTTCGATCTCCTCCGCGTAGTCCCGCGCGACAGCGCCCCGCTTCAGCTTCAGCGACGGCGTGAGGTGTCCCCGGGCCTCGCTGAACTCCCCCGGCAGCACCGCGAAGCGGCGTATCGACTCCGCCCGTGACACCAGCTTGTTCGCCTCGTCCACCGCCCGCTGGAGCTCCTCCCGCAGCGCCGGGTCCGTGACCAGTTCCCGCACGGGCACGTCCTGCTTCTTGTGCATCTGCCGCCAGTGCGCGAGCCCCTCCGGTTCCAGGGTGATGAGGGCGGCGACGTAGGGCCGGTTGTCGCCGATCACCATGCACTGGCCGACCAGCGGGTGGGCGCGCAGCCAGTCCTCCAGCGGTGCGGGGGCCACGTTCTTGCCGCCGGAGGTGATGATCAGGTCCTTCTTGCGGCCGGTGATGGTGAGGTAGCCGTCGGCGTCGAGCTCGCCGATGTCCCCGGTGGCCAGCCAGCCGCCGGCCGGCTGCGCGGAGACGTTCCAGTACCCGGCGAAGACGTGCCCGCCGCGCAGCAGCACCTCCCCGTCGTCGGCGATCCGCACCGCCGTACCCGGCAGCGGCCAGCCGACCGTGCCCAGGCGGGGCCGCAGCGGCGGGGTGACGGTGGCGGCGGCCGTCGTCTCGGTGAGCCCGTACCCCTCGAAGACCTCGACGCCCGCGCCCGTGTAGAAGGCGGCGAGCCGCCGGCCCAGGGGGGAGCCGCCGCTGAGGACGTAGCGGACCCGGCCGCCGAGGGCGGCGCGGATGCGCCGGTAGACCAGCGGGTCGTACACGGCGTGGGCGGCCCGCAGCATCAGCCCGGGCGGGTCGCCTCCCTCGACGGCCTCCCCGACGCGCTGGGCGATGCGGGCGGCCCGGTCGAAGGAGGCGGCGCGGCCCATCCGTTCGGCGGTGGCGCGGGCGGTGTTGTAGACCTTCTCCAGGACGTAGGGGATGGCCAGCAGGAAGGTGGGCCGGAAGCCGGCGAGGTCGGCGAGGAGGTCCTCGGTCGCGATGCTCGGCGCGTGGCCGAGCTTCACGCGGGCGCGCATGCAGCCGACGGCGACCATCCGCCCGAAGACGTGCGACAGCGGCAGGAAGAGCAGGGTGGAGGCGGGGTCCTCGCTGACGGACGTGAAGACCGGGTGCAGGAGGGCCACCGCGTTGTCGACCTCGGCGAAGAAGTTGCCGTGGGTCAGGGTGCAGCCCTTGGGCTGGCCGGTGGTGCCGGAGGTGTAGACGAGGGTGGCGTAGGAGTCGGGCGTACGGGCGGCTCTGCGCGCCTGCACGATCGCGTCGGGGAGGTGCTCCCCGGCCTTGACGAGGCGGGCTATGGCCCCGGTGTCGATCTCCCACAGGTGCGCGAGGCCGGGCAGGTGGGGGCGTTCGGCGCTGATGAGCCGAGCCTGGACGGTGTCCTCGACGGCGCAGGCGACGGCGCCCGAGTCGTGGATGATCCAGCGGGCCTGGAGGGCGGAGGAGGTCGGGTAGATGGGGACGGTGACCAGCCCGGCGGCCCAGCCGGCGAAGTCCAGCAGGGTCCACTCGTAGGTGGTCCGGGCCATGATCGCGAGCCGGTCGCCCTCCGCGAGCCCCTCGGCGATCAGCCCCTTGGCGACGGCGAGCACCTCGGCCGCGAACTCGGCGGCGGTGACGTCCCGCCAGGTCCCGTCGCGTTCCTTGCGGGCGAGCACCGGCTCGTCCGGGGCCTCGCGGGCGTTGAGGAAGGGCAGGTCCCCGAGCGATCCGCCGGCCGGCACTCCGGCGAGGGCGGGCACCGCCACCTCGCGGACCACGCCCGCGACGATCGTCTTGACGGGTTCGACCAGCGTCGGCTCTGCGGCGTCCACGGCTCGTTCTCCTCGGTCGATCGGGGGTTACCGCCGGTAATCTACGCACGCGCCTCCCCGCTCGGACACCCCTCGGACCAGCCCTCCTCCACAGCTCCACACCCCGCGAACGATCTCCACCCCGACTCCGCACACCTCACGAACCCGTTCCGGCCCGGCGGAACCGCTGCGTCAGCAGGCGGGGAGGGGGAAGAATCCCCCAAGTCCGCCAGGGCGCCGCCACTTTGAGGAGCAGCCGGTGTCGTCAGAGGAAATCCAGCTCACGCTCACCCCCGCCCAGGCCGCCGCCGGGGCGACCGTCGACGTCCCGCTCGCGTCCGGAACCGCGCGGCTGCGCATACCGCCGGCCCGCGACGGCGACCTCGTCCGGGCCCGTGTCGGTGACCAGGAGGTACGGCTGCGGATACGGGTGTCGCAGCCCGCCGCGCACGGGCCCACGGTGCCGGGCCCCTTCGGCCCCGTCACGGTGGGGCAGCCCGCGTCGCCGCCCTCCGGGAAGTCGGGCGCCCTGGGCTGCCTGCTGGCACTCGGCGTCACCGCCGCGGTGATCATCGGCGTCGTGGTGGCGAGCAGCGACGACGACCACTCCCGCCCCACCGCCTCCGCCACGCCCTCGTCGACGTACAGCCCGTACAGCCCGTACACCCCGCCGACGTACAGCCCGCCGACGTACAGCACCCCGACGTACTCCCGTGATCCGGCGACGGATCCGGCCGCCGCCCCCACGTACGCCCTCCCCTCCCCCTCCCCGACCACCGAGGCCCCCCGCCCCTTCGATGAGGGGACCTGCCTCAACGGGCAGCTGCCGGACTCGACGACGGCGACCCGCGTCACGGGCGTGCACGAGGTCTCCTGCAAGGCCGACGACGCCCACTACCGGGTGATCCAGCGGTTCCCGGGCACCTCGGACATGAGCCGCTGCGACCAGAACTCCGATACGGAGTACGGGTTCTCGTACCGGTACACGATCAACGGCAGCGTCCTCAACGAGTACGTCTACTGCCTGGTCGGCCTGGGCTCCTACGCCCGCGGCTGACCTTTCGCCCCGTCAGCGGGCCGAGCGGGGGCGGCGCCGCGCGGCGCCGCCCCGTACTCACCGCGAAGCCCCGCCCCGGCGCCCGAGCGCCGCCGCGCCGAACCCGGCGAGCAGGGCCACGGCGACCACCACCGCGACCCCCCACCCGTTCACGGCCCCGGCCTGTCGCCACTCGGCGGCGTCCAGGTTGGCCCGTACGATCGACGCCTGCGTCCCCGCGAGCATCACCCCGCCGAAGCCCAGGGCCCCCAGGGCCCAGCCGCGCAGGGGCGCCCGCCCGATCCCGAACGCCACGGCGGCCACCACGACCACCCACACCACCGCCGGGAACAGCGCGGCCGCCCACAGCCCCATCGACCCGTCGGGCGCCCCGGAGTCCCCGCTCCAGTGCGTGGCCACCGGATCCGGCAGCCTCCCCGCGACCGCGAGCGGCAGCCCCACCAGCAGCGCCAGCACCCCGGCCCCCCACCCGGCGACTCCCCACACCGCACGGTTCCTCACATCATCCCCCTGCTCGTCTCGACGGTCCCGCTCCTGCCACACCCCGTCGGTCACCGGGGCGCGCACACGTTCCAGCATCTCCCATGTGTCCGTTTCGCGGAGGAGCGGGGCCGGGCCGCTCGGGAGCGTGAACCCGGACGGCGTCTCCGGCCCGCCGACTGACCCGTGTTGCACAATGACCCGTGCCACGGCGGCGGTTGACCGCAGTGCGGGCAGGGGGCGGAGGCAGCCATGCGGGCGGGAGAGGAGCTGGCCGGGCGGTACCGGCTCGAAGCCGAGCTGGGGCACGGCGGAACCGGCGAGGTGTGGCGGGCCCACGACTCCGCGCTCGGGCGGGACGTCGCGGTGAAGGTCCTGCTGGAGTTCGACGCCTCCGAGGAACTGCTGGGCCGGTTCCGGCGGGAGGCCGAGATCGGGGCGCGGCTGCGGCATCCGGGCCTCACCGTCGTCCACGACACGGGACGGCACGAGAAGCGGCTGTTCATCGTGATGGAGCTGCTGGAGGGCGAGGACCTCGCCCGGCGCATCGCCGCGCACCCCGGCGGGCTGCCGCTGCCCGAGGTGCTGGACCTCGGGCTCCAGGCGGCAGAGGCCCTCGCCGCCGCGCACGCGCAGGGGGTGGTGCACCGGGACCTGAAGCCCGCCAACCTCTTCCTGCTCACCGAAGGCCGCCTGAAGATCTGCGACTTCGGCATCGCGCGCACCGCCGACGCCACCGCCGCCCTGACCGCCACGGGCCGGGTCTTCGGCACGCCCGCGTACATGGCGCCCGAGCAGTGGCGCGGCGAACAGGTCGACGCGAGCTGCGACATGTACGCGCTCGGCGGCACCCTGTACGCACTGCTGACCGGCACGCCGCCGTTCCCGCTCGGCGAGAACGCGTGGGTGCTGATGCGCCTGCACCTGGACGAGACCCCGGCCGCGACGGACACCGTACGGGCGGACGTGCCGGCCCCGCTGGCGGAACTGGTGGACGAGCTGCTGTCCAAGGAGCCCGGGGACCGCCCGGACGCCCCCGCCGTCGCGGAACGGCTGCGCGCCCTCCTGGATCCGGGAGCGCCCCTGCCGCCGCCCCGGCCCGGGCGCCCGGCCCTCCTCGGGCGGCGGGCCGGGCCCCGCCCCGCGTCCGCCGGCCGGCCCGCGGTGACGCGCCGCAACCTGCTCCTCGGGGGTCTGGCGGCGGCGGCCGGGGTGGCGGGCGGGACGTACACGGTGCGGCTGCTGACCAAGGACGAGAACCGGGGCGGTCCGGCCGGCGACCGCTCGGTCGTCGCCCGCCACACCGACGCCGTCCAGTCGGTGGTCTTCAGCCCGGACGGCAGGTTCCTCGCGAGCGGCGGCGGTGACCGCGAGGTCCGGATGTGGGACATGACGGCCGACTCCGGCTCCGCCTCCTTCCCCACCCGCGGCGCGGCCGTGACCTGCCTGGCGTTCAGCGACGACGGCACGGTCCTCGCGAGCGCCGGCCCGGACCGCTCCATCACCCTGTCGGACGTCGGACGCCGCAGCGCCAAGGCCCAGTTGTGGACGTCCGCCGGGGTGATGTCGGTGGCCTTCAGTCCGGACGGGACGCTCCTCGCCGACGCCGACGACCGCGTCGTCCGCCTCTGGGACCTGGCCGCCGGCACGGCGGCCGCCGTCCTGCGCGGCCACACCGCCGCCGTGCGCTCGGTGGCCTTCAGCCCCGACGGAGGGACGCTCGCCAGCGGCGGCGAGGACGGCGTCGTCCGCCTCTGGGACGTCGCCGGCCGCAGCGCCGCCGCCACCCTCACCGGCCATACCGCGCACGTGGCCTCGGTGGCGTTCAGCCCGGACGGGAAGACCCTCGCCAGCGGCAGCGGCGACACCACCGTCCGGCTGTGGGACGTCGCCAGGCGCACCGCCGCCGCCCCCCTCACCGGCAGCAACAGCCCCGTCCGGTCGGTGGCGTTCAGCCAGGACGGGAACTACCTCGCGAGCGGCGGCGGCCGGACCGTGCGGCTGTGGGAGGTCGTCACCCGCTCGGCCGCCCCCAACTTCAACGGGCACACCGGTGCCGTCACGTCCGTGGCCTTCAGCCCGGACGGGCTGCACCTGGCCAGCGGCAGCGAGGACGCCACCGTCCGGGTGTGGCGGCGCCCCTTCCCCTGACGGCCCGGCCGGCGGTGATGATGTGGGCATGACGCACCACCGCCCGCGCCGCCGCCGGCCCCGCCGCGAGAGCATCGATCTGCCGGGGGACCGGGGGTGTCTGCGGTGGGTCCTGGGCGCCCCCCTGGCCGCCTTCGTCTACCTGCCGGCCGCCTGGCTCTGCTTCGTCTCGTTCGACCTGAACCCCGACGGCGGCCCCTACGACCCGGTCCGCGACGACGCGCTCTTCACCGCCCAGGCGTGCGTGGCCCTGTGCTTCGCGGGGCTGCTGCTCACCGCCGTCCCGCTCTTCCACCGCACCCTGGGCCGCTGGTGGTACGCGGCACCCTTCGTGCTGGCCTCGCTCGCCTTCCTGCGCGCCCAGACGCTCTGACGCTCCGGTCCCGGCCCCCGGTCCTCAGGAAGCGGTGACGGCCCGCTCCAGCAGGTCGCGCAGCAGCCGCTGCTCCTCCGGCGCGAGGGAGGCCACCGGCGAGTCGACGTGCAGGAGGTCGAGCAGCCGGGTCCGCAGCGCCGCGCCCTCGCCGGTCAGGACGAGGTGCCTGGCGCGCCGGTCGGTGGGGTGCGGACGGCGCTCGACCAGCCCGTTCTTCTCCAGCTTGTCCACGACGAAGGTGGCGTTGGAGGGCTCGCAGTTCATCCGCTCGGCGAGCTCCCGCATGGTCATCGGCCCGGTCATCTCCCGCAGCGCGACCGCCTGTGCGGCGGTGATCCCGAGGGTGGCGGCCCGCGCCCGCACGTGCTCGGAGATCCGCTGGGCGAGCCCGTCGACCAGCCCGCAGAGCTGCCGTTCGGCGACGGCCTGCGACTGCGGCTCGGGGGACTTCGTCATGGCGCCCACCCTAACAACCCCATCAAGCGGAAATAATTACAGCTTGAATGATTCAAGCTTGATGTTTATGGTGATCACCGTCTCCGCCCACCGGCACCTCGACAGGGAGAAGCCATGCCCGATCTGACCGCATCCGTCCACCGGGACGACACCCGCCTGAGCCGCCCCTCGGGCATCCGCTCCCTCCACCTGGGCGAGACGAAGGTGACCTACCTCCCGGACGGCTTCGCCCGCCTGCGCCCCCTCGCCCTGCTCCCCGACAGCACCGAGGCGACCTGGGCCGCGCACCCGGAGTACCTGGACGAGACGGGCAACCTGGCGGCGAGCGTCGGCGCCCTCCTCGTCGAGCACGGCGGCCGCGCCCTCCTGATCGACGCGGGCATCGGCCCGCACTCCTTCACGATCCCGGACGGCCCCCTGCACTCGGGCCACGGCGGCGCCCTCCCCGACAGCCTGGCCGCAGTGGGCCGGCGCCCCGAGGACATCGAGGCGGTGGCCTTCACCCACCTCCACTCCGACCACCTCGGCTGGGCCTGCGAACCCCTCCTGGGACACGCCGGGTTCCTGGTCTCCGAGCCGGAGTGGGCGGGCCGCGACACGCTGGAGGACCACGTGGTGGCGGCCCTCTCGAAGAACGTCCGCACGATCGCCCACGACGAGGAGGTCTTCCCGGGCGTCCGCGTCCGCATCGCCCCGGGCCACACCGTCGGCCACACCGAATACGTCATCACGGGCGGCGGCCGCCGCCTGATCGCCTTCGGCGACGCGATGCACTCCCCGATCCAGGCCGCCCACCCCTCCTGGTCCTCGGGCTTCGACCACGACCCCGCCGCCACCGCCCCCCACCGCCACCGCCTGCTGGCGGAACTCTCCGAACCGGGCACGACCGGCTTCGGCGTCCACTTCGCGGACGTGGTCTTCGGCCGGGTCGACCGGACCCCCGACGGCCCGTCCTGGCACCCGGTGGACGCCTAGGCGGACGGGCCCGGGCCCTACCGGCCCGGGCCCTGCCCCTTCTTGTCCACCAGCAGTCCGACCGTCAGGCCGCTGAGGGATTCCGTGCCGTAGGCGGTGTACCTCAGGCGCAGCGCGGCGGCCTGCTCCTTGGGAACCGCCCCCAGCACGTCGGGGGCGTCGCCGGGCACCACCACCCAGATCCGGCTCTCCCCCGCCAGGCACCGGACCGGCCGGGGACAGTAGAGCGGGAACAGCTCGTCGTTGTCGGCGGCGGACCGGGCGAGGAAGACCTCCCTCGGCTCCACCCCGGGCTTGAGGTAGTAGCGCACCCCCTGGTCCAGCATCCAGGGGGCGCCCCGGACGTAGACCACCCCGTCCCCGGGGCGGTAGTACTTCTCGATGGTCCGCGCCGCGCCGGCGTAGTCCGCGGCGTGCGGCACGTCGTGCTCGAACGGGCTCCTGACCCGGCGCTGATCGGGCAGCACCAGCACCGCGACCAGGGCCAGGACCGCGACCGCGGCCCGCCGGGACCGCGTCGCCCCGGCCAGCCCCGCCCCCGCCAGCAGCGCCCAGGCGGGCACGGTGAACAGCGCGTACTGGTAACGGAAGTAGGAGACGGCGCCGTGCGACGCCGCCCACAGCACGAGCGGGGGCACTACGGCGACGGCGGCGCAGAGCAGGACGCCCTCGCGGCCCTCCCGCCGGGCCAGGGCGGCCAGCGCGATCACCAGGCCGGCGCACAGGGCGGAGGCGAACAGCTGGGGCCAGATCTCGGCCAGGCCCCAGGCATCCGGCTCCGGCACCCAGAAGAGCTGGCGGGACGCCTGCGACCTGCCGAGCAGGACCACCGGCAGGGCGCACACGGCGGCGGCGGAGCCCGCGACGAGGAAGGGCCACAGCCCCCGGCCCTCACGGCGGGCCCGCAGAACCACCGCGGGAGCGTGGCACAGCACGATCGTGAGCGCGATCAGGTGCAGCAGCCCCAAGACGGCCAGACACCCCCCGTACGCCGCCCACCGCGCCGCCCGCCCCAGCGGCCGACGGGCCCCGTCCATGGCCCTGATCAGCAGGAACGTGGCCAGGGTCGCGAACAGCATCACCAGGGCGTAGCTGCGCGCCTCCTGGGCGAACCGGCTCGTCGCGGGAAGCACCGCGAAGAGCGTCCCGGCGCAGAGCCCGGCCCTCGGCCCGAAGAGCCGGCGCCCGGTCACCGTGACGAGGGCCGCCGTCGCGGTCACCGCCAGGACCGTGGGCATGCGCAGCGACAGGTGCGAGTCCCCGAACACGGCCGTCCAGCTGTGCATCAGGAAGTAGTAGGTGCCGTGCACCGCGTCGACGTGGTGCAGCAGCGCCCAGATCTCCCGTGGACTGCGCCTGCTCACCTCCCAGGTGACCAGCTCGTCGGTTCCCAGGAGCGTGCCGCCGGCCCCGAAGAGGGACAGGAGCAGGGCGGTCAGCGCGGGCCAGACCCACGCGACGGCGCCCGCCCTCGCGACGGCGCCCGATGCCGTTCCCTCGGGCTCTTCGGCTTCTCTCTGCGCAGACCGCACAAGAATCGTCACGGACCACACGCATAGCCCCGCCCCACCGGCCCCCGGCCCCGGACCACGCCCGCACCCCCGCTTTTCACCCCACCGGCCGAACCCCCCGGCCCTAAGCCGCCGCGTCCAGTTCCTCGGGTGGGCAGGTGGGGCAGCGGCCGGGGGTGGGGGCGCGGAAGGCGCGGTCGCAGCCGTCGCAGTTCTGGAGGGGGTCGGGGCGCACGGGCTTCGCCTTGGGGGCCTCGCGGGGGAGTTCCGGCGGGAGGCCGGCCCGCAGGCGGTAGCCGATGACCCCGGCCGGGCTGCGCATGTCGTCGGGCAGCCCGGTGACGAGCACCCGCCGGACGGCCTCCGGCTCGGCACCCCGCTCCAGCCAGGCGCTCACCCCCGGCGCGAGCCGGAGCACGTCCCGCTCGCCGAGCAGCAGCCGGGGGTCGTCCCCGCGCAGCCGGGCGAGCAGCTCCACGGCCTCCCGCCGTACGCGCCCGGGCGGTTGGGGCGGTTCGGGGAGCACCGCGACGTCCCGCACGGGGGCCGGGGCCTCCGGCGGCAGGGCGGGCGCGGGTCCGCGCTCCGGCGCGGGGGCCGCGGCCCGTGCCGCCGGGGCGGCCAACGGTTCGGGTGCCGGCCCGGGCCCGGGCGCGGGGCCCCGCTCCGGGACGGACACCAGCTCCGGGACGGACTCCGGCTCGGGGAGGGGTGCCCGGTCCGCCGGGGGCGTGGGCGGGGCCGGGGGCGGCCCGTCGGGCTTCGGGCTGCTGTAGAACACCGTCCGGGTGACCACGCGGCCGCCCTCGGTCCGCACCCGCTCGCGCTCCAGGTACCCGGCCGCCTCCAGCTCCCGCAGCCCGCCGGCGATCCTCACCTCCCCCTCGGGGAACCGCTCGGCCAGCGGTTTGATGCCGACCGGGCTGCCGTCGGGGAGGGACCGGATGTGCACCGCGAGCCCGATCGCCAGCAGCGAGAGTCCGGGGTGCCGCGAAAGGTGGTCGCCCACCTCGACGGAGGGACCGGCGTCCGCCACGTTGACGTGGATGACACCTGAAGGGACGGTCCCGGCGAGAACACGGGACGCGGCGCGCGTGGGCGCGTTAGGCTGCCTAGGAGCCATGGGGAAGGTTGCTGCTTCCTGCTTGGTCAGGCCCTCGCCCGGGATGCCAGTCCCGACGGGGGCCGTCTCATGTCTGGGGTTGTCGCGGCGAGCATATGCCAGCCAACCGCCCTCAAATCCAGCCCAGTTGGCACAGTTCACCCATGTGAGTGAGCGGCGCCGAAACGGGGGGTCAGGGGGGTGGGTCGGTGGGTTTCACCCACCGACCAACCTTGGTTGGTAGACGTCGCCCGCCCCCGGATCCCGGTCCTCCGCGTCACGGCCGCGTGTTGAACAATGGCCCCTGCCACAGCGGCCATTGCACAACCGGGGGGAAACCATGAGGGCGGGGGATCGGCTGGCCGGGCGGTACCGGCTGGACGTGCGGCTCGGGCAGGGCGGGATCGCTGAGGTCTGGCGGGGGTTCGACGTCGACCTCGGACGGCCCGTGGCCGTCAAGGTGCTGCTGGAGTTCGACGCGTCCGACGAACTGCTGGGCCGGTTCCGGCGGGAGGCGTCCATCGGGGCGCGGCTCCAGCACCCCGGGATCACCGTCGTGCACGACATCGGGCAGCACGAGAACCGGCTGTTCATCGTGATGGAGCTGCTGGAGGGCGAGGACCTCGCCCACCTGCTCGCCCGCACCCCGGGCGGCGGGCTACCGCTTCCCGAGGCCCTCGATCTGGCGCTCCAGGCGTCGGAGGCCCTGGCCGCCGCGCACGCGCGGCAGGTGGTGCACCGGGACCTCAAGCCCGCGAACCTCTTCCTCCTCACCACCGGCGGCCGCCTGAAGATCTGCGACTTCGGCATCGCCCGCACCGCCGACAGCACCGGCGGACTCACCGTCACCGGCCGGGTCTTCGGCACGCCCGCCTACATGGCGCCCGAGCAGTGGCGCGGCGAGCACGTCGACGCGCGCTGTGATCTGTACGCCCTGGGGTGCGTGCTGTTCGCCCTGCTGACCGGGGCGCCGCCGTTCCCGGCCGCCGAGCAGGTGTGGGTGCTGATGCGGCAGCACCTGGACGAGACCCCGCCCGCGCTGGACTCCGTACGGCCGGGCCTGCCGGGGGAACTGGTCGAGCTGGTGGCCTCCCTGCTGTCCAAGGACCCCGCCGAACGCCCCGACACCCCGACCACCACGACCCGGCTCCGCACCCTGCTCGCCACGACGACCGCCGGGGCGGCCGCCCCCGCCCAGGCCCAGGCCCCAGCCCAGGCAGCCGTCCCCGCGCAGGCCCAGGCGGCCGCACCCGCGCAGGCCCCGGCGGCCGCACCCGGGCCGAGCCCCGCAGGGGCGAGCGTCCCGGGGCCCGAGCCCACGCTGACCCCCGCGCCGTGGCCCGACCCGGTACGGCCGCCGGCACCCACACCGGAACCGGCACCCGCACCCGCACCCGCACCGGCCCTCACCCCCGCGACCGCCCCCGCGCGGGAGACGGGCACGGCTCCCGCCGCCGCGCCCACGCCGCCGGCCGACCCCGACGCCCACGTCCCCGCCGCCTACCGCGCGGCCCCGCCCCCACCCCCGCCGACCGTCCCCGCGGCCGACGCCCGCCCGGGTACCAGCCGCCGGAAGCTGCTCCTCGGAGGCGTCGGTCTCGTGGCCGGGGCATGGGGAGGCGTGTCCCTCGTCCAGCGGCTCACCGAAGCGGACGAGTCCGCGCCCGGGCTGGAACCGCTGGCCGTCCTCCCCCAGCCCAGCAGTTCCGTGGAGTCCGTGGCGTTCAGCCACGACGGTGCCAGCCTGGCCGCCGCCGGACGCGGCAAGGGGGTCTGGCTGTGGAACGTGTCCACCAAGGCCCTCACCGGCACCCTCAAGCACGACAGCCCCCTGCGTTCCCTGGCCTTCTCCCCCGACGACAAGACCATCGCCACCGGGGGCGAGGACCCCGTCGTCCAGCTGTGGGACATCGCCAAGGGAACCCGCACCGGCCTCGCGGACCACACCGGCCCCGTCCGGTCGGTGGCGTTCAGCCCCGACGGGAAGAAGCTCGCCAGCGCGGGCGACGACGGCGGGATCCGCCTCTGGGACCTCGGCACCGGACGCCCCGCGGCCACGCTGACCGGGCACGGCGGCGCCGTCACCTCACTCGCGTTCAGCCCCGACGGCTCCGCGCTCGCCTCCGGCGGCAGCGACCGCAGCCTGCGGCTGTGGAACCTCGCCGGTCCGGCCCCCGCCCCGGGCCGCGCCTTCACCGACCAGCAGAACGAGGTGGCGGCGGTGGCGTTCAGCCCCGACGGCAAGACCGTCGCCGGCGCCGTCATCGGGGCCTACGGCAGCGTCGGCATGTCCAACGGCACCTACCCCGGCGTGGGCCCGGACCCTGCCTCCGCGGAACCGTCCGCCGGCTCCTGGGGCGCCCTGCGCGTGTGGGACACCGCGCAGGGGACCCAGTCCGCCCTCCACGCCAACAAGAGCGCCACCGTCAGCTCCCTCGTCTTCCGCCCGGACGGCAAGACCGTCGCGTGCGGCGGCTGGGACAACGCCGTGCACCTGTGGGACGTCGGCACGGAGCGCACCTCCCGCACCAAGGGACACACCGCCCCCGTGTGGTCGGTGGCGTTCAGCCCCGACGGCAAGCTGCTCGCCAGCGCGAGCGGCGACGGCACGGTCCGCCTGTGGAAGCTCTCCTGAGCGGCTGAGCGGCTGAGCGGCTGAGCGGCTGAGCCGTACGGCGGACCTCCGGGTGCGGGCCGGTGGGGCCCTGGCCAGACTGACGGGAAGATGATCCGATCCCCCCGGCCCGGCCGGCTCCGCGCCGCGCTGCCGCCGGCCGTCGCTTGGCTGGTCTCCAACCTGGTCACCTGGGCGGTGGCCCACGCCTCCGTCGCCGGTGACGGCTCACGGGTGGCCTACTGGACCACGACCGCCCGCCGGCGCTGGGACTCCGAGCACTACCTGTCCATCGCCCGGGGCGGCTACGAGATGTTCCGCTGCCGGGACCGCTACGCGAACTTCCCCGACGTCATGTGCGGGAACGTGGCCTGGTTCCCCGGCTACCCCATGGCCGTACGGGCGGTGTCCGGCACCGGGCTGTCCTACGAGCTGTCCGCCCTCGTCGTCACCGAGGCGGCACTGCTCGGCATGTTCGCGGTGCTGTGGTGGCTGCTCGGGGCCGTCCTCACCCCGGCCACCGGCCTCACCCTCGCCATCGGCTGCGTCTTCCCCGGCGGGGTCTACCTCCACGCGCTGTTCCCGATCGCCCTCGCCACCCTCGCCCTGCTCGTCTGCGTCGCCGGCCTGGGGCGCGGGTCCTGGTGGACGGCCACGGCGGGCGGCTTCGCGGCGGTCGCCTGTCACCCGGTCGGCGCCGTCGCCGTCGTCGTCCTGCTGGCCGGCGCCCTCTTCGCCTGGCCCGGGGACACCCGGCCGCGCCGGTGGGCGAAGGCCGGGGCGTCGGCGGCGGTCGCCGGGTGCGGGGTGCTGTGGGCCAAGTGGCTGATGTGGCAGGCGACCGGGCGCTGGGACGCGTACGAGACCATCCAGCGGTCCAGTTACGGGCAGGGGGACCTGCGTCAGCCCTTCGCGGAGATGGCCCGTGCCTACGCGGTCCCCTTCCGCGACTGGTACACGCCGAAGGGACGTCTGCCGTGGCTGGTCGAGCATTCCCTCGCCGCGCACCGGCCGGAGCTGTGGCTGAACACCGCGTTCGTGGTGCTGGTGGTGGCGGCGGCCGCCGTCCTGCTGGTCCGGGAGCGGCGGCTGTCCGCCGCGGAGTGGGCGGCGCTGGTGCTGACGGTGGCGGTGTTCCTGGTGCCGTTCGTCGCCGGGGCGCAGATGTCCTGGTACCGCAATCACGCCCAGATGTTCGCCGGGCTGGTCCTCGTCGCCCGCACGTCCCCGTGGGTGCAGGTCCCGCTGCTGGCCGCCTGCGCGGTCCAGTACGCCCTCCTGGGGGCGATGTTCTTCGCCGGGGTGCTGGTCTGAGGGGCGGCCCTACGGCTCCTCCTCCGCCGTGTCGCGGGCGACGACATACGTCGGCCGGGCCTGGACCGCCGTGTGGATGCGGGCCACGTACTCGCCGAGCATGCCCAGGCAGAAGAGCTGGACGGCGCCGAAGAACAGCATGGTGATGATCAGCGAGCTCCAGCCGGGCAGCGGGCTGCCCGTGGCGTAGACGGTGATGGCCCAGACGAGGAAGGCGAGGCAGACCACGGAGCTCAGGGCGCCGATCGCGGTGGCGAGGCGCAGCGGGAGGGCCGAGAAGCCGGTGACGCTCTCGAAGGCGAGCAGCACCATCTTGTGCAGGGGGTACTTGGAGGTGCCGGCGGCCCGCTCGGCGCGCCGGTAGGCGACCTGCCCGCTGGGGAAGCCCAGCCAGGGGATGAGCAGGCGGTAGATCTGCTGCTGGTCGGGGAGGGACTTGAGGGTGTCGACGACGGCGCGGGACAGCAGCCGGAAGTCGCCCGCCTGGGCGGGGACGTGGGCGCCGGCCAGGCGGCGCATCAGCCGGTAGTAGGCGCCGGCCGTGCGGCGTTTGAAGACGCTGTCCGTGGAGCGGTCGCCGCGTACGCCGTAGACGATGTCCAGGCCTTCCGCGCGGGCGAGGGCGAGCATCTCGGGGATGACCTCGGGCGGGTCCTGGAGGTCCGCGTCGATGCTGACCACCCAGGCGCCCCCGGCCCGGCGCAGGCCGGCGGTGAGGGCGGCCTGGTGGCCGCTGTTGCGGCGGAGGGTGATCACGCGCAGCTGCGGCCAGGCGGTGCGCAGCTCCTCCAGCAGGAGGGGGGTCCGGTCGGTGGAGCCGTCGTCGACGGCGAGGACCTCGTACGCCTGCGCGCACCCGTCGAGGACCGGCCGGAGCCGCGCCGCCAAGGCGGGCAGCACCTCCTCCTCGTTGAAGACGGGGACCACGACCGACAGGACGGGCCCCTCCCCGGGGGTGTCGCGCACAGCCCTCATGATGCGCGAACCCCCCCGCCCCGGCACGCGGAGGAACGCGCGGCGGCCCCCGCCCGGACGGGGGCGGGGGCCGCGGAGTGGTGCGGTGCGCGGGCGGTGTCGCGTCAGGCGGCGACGGCGACCGGGGCCGGCTGGGCGGCGGCGGGGGCCTCGTCCAGCGGGGAGGACGAGGCGGCGGCGTAGGCCTCCTTGTCGAGGATCCCCTCACGGGCGGAGACGAGGACGGGGACGACCGCCTGGCCCGCGACGTTCGTGGCCGTCCGCATCATGTCCAGGATCGGGTCGATCGCCATCAGCAGGCCGACGCCGGCCAGCGGCAGGCCGAGGGTGGAGAGGGTCAGGGTGAGCATGACCGTCGCGCCGGTCAGGCCGGCCGTGGCGGCGGAGCCGACCACCGAGACGAACGCGATGAGCAGGTACTCCTTGATGCCCAGCTGCACGTCGAAGATGTTCGCGATGAAGATCGCGGCGAGGGCCGGGTAGATCGCGGCGCAGCCGTCCATCTTGGTGGTGGCGCCGAACGGGACCGCGAAGGAGGCGTACTCCTTCGGGACGCCGAGGCGCTCGGTGACCTTCTGGGTGACCGGCATGGTGCCGACCGAGGAGCGGGAGACGAAGGCCAGCTGGATGGCGGGCCAGGCGCCCTTGAAGAACTGGACCGGGTTGACCTTGGCGACCGTGGCGAGGAGCAGCGGGTAGACGCCGAACATGACGAGCGCCGAGCCGATGTAGATGTCGGCGGTGAAGGTGGCGTACTTGCCGATCAGGTCCCAGCCGTAGCTGGCGATGGCGGTGCCGATGAGGCCGACGGTGCCGATCGGCGCCAGGCGGATGACCCACCACAGGGCCTTCTGGAGGAGTTCCAGGACCGACTCGGCGAGGTTCAGGACGGGCTGGGCCTTGGCGCCGAGCTGGAGGGCGGCGATACCGGCGACGGCGGCGAGGAAGACGATCTGGAGGACGTTCAGCTCGGTGAACGGGGTGACGATGTCCTTGGGCACGATGCCGGTCAGGAAGTCGATCCAGGAGCCGTGCCGCTTGGGCTCCTTGCCGTCGGCCGGGGTGAGGCCGGTGCCGGCGCCGGGGTCGGTCAGCAGGCCGATCGCGAGGCCGATGCCCACCGCGATCAGCGAGGTGATCATGAACCAGAGCAGGGTGCGGGTGGCGAGGCGGGCGGCGTTGTTCACCTTCCGCAGGTTGGTGATGGACACCAGGATCGCGAAGAACACCAGCGGGGCGACGGCCAGCTTCAGCAGCTGGATGAAGATGTCACCGACCTGCTCCAGCGTGGTCTTCAGCCAGCTGACGTCCTGGCTGCGGGCGATCCAGCCGAAGAGGACGCCGAGCGCGAGGCCGGCGACTATCTGGGCCCAGAAGGGGAACGTGAAGGAGGCCTTGGCGGGAGCCTGGGCCTGGGGGGACGCGGACACGGCAATCTCCGGGGGGACGCGCGGACGTACGGCGGAAGGTTTCTGCGGGGGTGCGGTACGGCGGCAGCCGGAAAGGGGCCGGGCCGGCCGGCGACCGCTGCTGCGGGCGCTTCAGCGGCAACGGCAACAGGCCGCTGAGACGCGGCGGCAGAGGTCGACGTGCAGGCGCGCCACGAGCGGGAGGCCCGGGGTCGTCGAGTGCGCTGCGGAGGTCAACATGTCCCACACGCTAACACTTCCGCTTTGAGAAACCCAAAGAGATGCTTTGAGCAATGACCCGGGAACGCCGAAGCCCCAGCGTGGCGGGGGGTGTTCCCGTCGCTGGGGCTCGCGGAAAGGGCGTGCGCGGCGTGCGCGTGTGGGGTCAGGCGCGGGCGGCGTCGTCCGCCTCGTCCTCCTGGCTGCGGTTCGCGGCGAGCTTCTGCTTCGCATCCGCGACGCGCCCGGAGATCTGCACGGACATCGCGTCGCGCTGCTTGCGCAGCAGGACGAAGGAGAGCGGCGCGGAGAGCACGAGCGCGAGGAGCACGACCCAGGCGGGATTGGCGGCGCCGAGCCCGGCGGGCACCAGACCGAAGTGGACCAGCAGGGCGACGAGGACCAGGCACCCGACGAAGATGACCAGGCGCATCGCGGTGTAGCGGATCGCCGCACTCGGCTTGAGGGACACGATGACCCCTTCTTTCTCATCGGAAACGTCGGACACGTCGGGACGTACCCGTCCAGTGAAGCACGCCGGGCCCGCGCACCCGGCCGCCGGGGCCTCAGTACAGGGGCAGCAGCATCGTGATGCCGTCGCGGTCGTCGCCGGGGGCCACGCGGATGGCGCCGGGGATGCGGCCGACCTCCTTGTAGCCGCAGGCCGCGTAGAACTGCTCCAGCCCGAGGCCGCCGCGGCATTCCAGGACGACGGCCTCGATGCCCTCCAGCGTGCGGGCGGCGTCGGCGAGGGCGGCCATCAGGGCGCGGCCGGCGCCCCGGCCCTGGTGGGCGGGGCTGACCATGACCGTGTACGCGTACACCCAGTGCTTCATGAGGTGGTGCGGGTTGAAGGCGAGGAAGGCCGCGGCGGCCACGGCCCCGTCCCCGTCGCGCCCGACCAGCAGCCGGTGACGGCCCTCGGCCATCGCGACGAGGTGCTTGACCAGGGCGGGCCGGATGTCGTCGAGGGTGACGGGCGGGACGAAGCCGACCGCTCCGCCGGCGTTGGAGACCTCGGTCCACATCTCCGCGATGCCGTCGCGGAGGGCGGGGTCGACGACGGGATCGAAGGTAAAAGTAAGGGCCACAGGGGAAAGCTATCCATTACCTACCCGCCGGGCAACGGGTTTTCGGCATACGAGAGGCCCCGGTCCACCGGGGACCGGGGCCTTCGCGGGGCCGGGCGCGGGGCGTCAGACGCGCATCGCCTGCGGGGTCTCGCGCAGCGAGGCGTCCGGGCCGGGGTACTCGCGGATGATCTCGTAGCGCGTGTTGCGCTCGACGGGGCGGAAGCCCGCCTCGCGGATCAGTTCGAGGAGGTCGTCGCGGGTCAGCTTGTTCGGGGTGCCGTAGTTGTCCGCGTCGTGCGTGATCTTGTACTCGACCACCGAGCCGTCCATGTCGTCCGCGCCGTGCTGGAGCGCGAGCTGGGCGGTCTGCACGCCGTGCATCACCCAGAAGACCTTGACGTGCGGCACGTTGTCGAAGAGGAGACGGGAGACCGCGAAGGTCTTCAGCGCCTCGGCGCCCGTCGCCATCGTCGTGCGCGCCTGGAGCTTGTTGCGGACCTTGCCGTCCTTCATGTCCACGAAGTCGTGCTGGTAGCGCAGCGGGATGAAGACCTGGAAGCCGCCGGTCTCGTCCTGGAGCTCGCGCAGCCGCAGCACGTGGTCCACGCGGTGGCGCGGCTCCTCGATGTGCCCGTAGAGCATGGTGCTCGGGGTCTTGAGCCCCTTCTCGTGCGCCAGGCGGTGGATGCGCGACCAGTCCTCCCAGTGGGTCCTGTGGTCGACGATGTGCTGACGGACCTCCCAGTCGAAGATCTCCGCGCCGCCGCCGGTCAGGGACTCCAGCCCCGCGTCGATCAGCTCGTCGAGGATCTCCGAGGCCGACAGGCCGGAGATGGTCTCGAAGTGGTGGATCTCCGTCGCCGTGAACGCCTTCAGCGAGACGTTCGGCAGCGCCTCCTTGAGGGCCGACAGCGAGCGCGGGTAGTAGCGCCAGGGGAGGGAGGGGTGCAGGCCGTTGACGATGTGCAGCTCGGTGAGGTTCTCGTTCTCCATGGCCTTGGCCAGGCGGACGGCCTCCTCGATGCGCATCGTGTACGCGTCCTTCTCGCCCGGCTTGCGCTGGAACGAGCAGTACGCGCAGGAGGCGGTGCACACGTTCGTCATGTTGAGGTGGCGGTTGACGTTGAAGTGGACCACGTCACCGTTCTTGCGGGTGCGCACCTCGTGGGCGAGACCGCCCAGCCACGCCAGGTCGTCCGACTCGTAGAGGGCGATGCCGTCCTCACGCGTCAGCCGCTCGCCGGAGCGGACCTTCTCCTCCAGCTCGCGCTTGAGCCCAGCGTCCATGCCGGTGTCTCCCTGTCTTCCTGTCCCTGTCCCAGCCTGTGTGCAACCGCCACCCACCGTACTCTCAGGCGTCCTCGGGCAGCTCGCCGACCCGGTTCTCCCACTTGGTGGAGAGCACGATCGTGGTGCGGGTGCGGGAGACGCCCTTGGTGCCGGAGAGCTTGCGGATGATCTTCTCCAGGCCGTCGACGTCGCTGGCGCGGACCTTGAGCATGAAGGAGTCGTCGCCGGCGATGAACCAGCAGTCCTCGATCTCCGCGAGGTCGCGCAGCCGGCGGGCCACGTCCTCGTGGTCGGCAGCGTCGGAGAGGGAGATGCCGATCAGCGCGGTGACGCCGAGGCCGAGCTCGGCGGCGGCCACGGTCGCGCGGTAGCCGGTGATGACGCCGGCCGATTCGAGACGGTTGATGCGGTCGGTGACGCTGGGGCCGGAGAGGCCCACGAGACGGCCCAGCTCCGCGTACGAGGCACGACCGTTCTCCCGGAGTGCCTGGATGAGCTGCCTGTCCACCGTGTCCATTACGTGGAGCCTTCCATTATTCGGCGATCCTGCAAGTTTAGGTATAGAATCAAAGGCGCACAGGGTCAACACCCTGTGAATCTTTCAACAGATCAATGACGATCTTCAGGAGTGGTTCACCGTGTACACGATCGAGATGGCCTACGCGCAGATGCGACAGCTCCAGGAGCTGGCCAACCGATCCCGCACCGACCAGCCCGCCGCCGCCTACCGGAACGACAAGGCCCGCCGGCCGATCCGCGCCAAGAAGCGCTAAGCACGGGGGCGGGCGCTGCCAAGCTCCCCCTCCCAACGGCGGTACAGGCCGTGCGGCACCCCTGCCGCGTCGAGCACCCGCCCCGCGACGAAGTCCACGAGGTCCTGGATGTGCGTCGCACCCGAGTAGAACGCCGGAGAGGCGGGCAGGACGATCGCGCCCGCCTCGTCCAGCGCCACCAGATGCTTCAGCGTCTGTCCGTTCAGCGGGGTCTCCCGCACCGCGACCACCAGCCGGCGCCGCTCCTTGAGCGTCACGCTCGCGACGCGCTGGAGCAGGTCCTTCGACAGCCCGAGCGCCACACCGGCCACACAGGCCGTGGACGCGGGGACGATCAGCATCCCCTTGACCGGGTACGACCCCGAACTCGGCCCGGCGGCCAGGTCCCCGGCCGCCCAGTACCGCACGTCCGACAGGTCCCCGGCCGCGAAGGTCCCCGGCTTGCCGTCGGCGCCGCGCGCCAGCCACTCGGCCAGATCGTCCCGCCAGTGCGCGTCCCGGAAGGCGATCCCGGTCTCGTCCAGCAGAGTGAGACGCGAGGCCCGGCTGACCACCAGGTCCACCGGCTCGCCCGCCGCCAGCAGCCCTCGGATCACCGAAGCCGCGTACGGCGTCCCGGACGCCCCGGAAACCCCCACCACCCAGGGGGTGCGCTTGCGCTCAGTCATACCTCCGAGACTATCCGGCCACACCTGCGGGCCACTCGTTAAGGTGTGCCGGACGCTCGACACGCCCCGGGGGACATGGCACATGGGTACGAACACGACGGACGCGGCCGTCCCGGAATGGAGCCGCGGGGAACGCGCGGCGGCCGCCGCCAAGCTGATGCTGGGCTGGGTGGCCCTGCTGTGGGCCCTGGAGGCGGTCGACTACGCGACGGGGCACGCCCTGGACCGGTACGGGATCGTGTCCCGCGACGTCGGCACCCTCTGGCACGTCCTCCCCGCGGCCTTCCTCCACTTCGGGTTCGGCCACGTCGCCGCCAACAGCGTCCCGCTGCTGGTCCTCGGCTTCATCACCGCGCTGTCCGGCATCCGCCGCTTCGTCGCGGTGTGCGGTCTGATCCTGCTCGGCGACGGCATCGGGACCTGGCTGATCTCCCCGTCGAACGCCCTCACCCTGGGCGCCTCGGGCATCGTCTTCGGCCTCTTCGGCTACCTGCTGATACGCGGCTTCGTCGAACGCAAGCCGCTCGGCGTCGCCGTGTCCCTGGGCGTGGCCGCCGTCTGGGGCACCACCATCCTCGTGGGCATCCTCCCCACCAACACGGCGGTCAGCTGGCAGGGCCACCTCTGCGGCCTCGCCACGGGCATCGCCACGGCCCTCTACCACCGCCGCCCGGAACCCCGGCTCAGCTGACGGCGGAGGGATCCACGGGCAGGCCGGACGTGTCCACGGACAGCTTCCCGATACCGCTCTCCACGACGACCGTCCCGCCGTACGGGATCACGTCCCGGCCCCGGTAGCCGTCGGGGCCCGGGTTCCACAGGGTCGTGCACTGCGCCTTGTAGGGGTCGAAGATCAGGTAGTGCGGAATCCCGCGCCGGGCATAGGCCCGGTCCTTGACCTCGTAGTCGTTGCGGATGCTGCTCGGCGACACGACCTCGACGGCCAGCTCGATCAGGTCGGGCGGGTAGGCGCTGAGGTTCTTGACGACCTCAGCCTCAGGGATCACGGCGAGGTCCGGGCAGAACTCGTTGTCACCGTCGAACGGCACTGCGACATCGCTGAGGAATCCCCAGTCGTCCGACAGCTGAGCCTTGAGCGTGGTCCACAGCGCCCAGATGGTGGCGTTATGGGTCGGCTTCAGCGGACTCATCATGATGGCGCCCTCGACAAGTTCGATCCGGTGTCCGGGGAACATGTCCTCGTACCGGCTGAGCTGCGAGTGCAGGCGGTCGCTCTCCGAGACGGTCACGTCGGCCTCCCTGTCCATGCACCCGATGGTAGGCCGCACCGTAGTCAGACGGTCAGACCCCGCATCACCAGATCGGCGAGCGCACACACGAAAAGGGCAATGCCGATGAAGCCGTTGACCGTGAAGAACGCCCGGTTCAGCCGGGACAGGTCGTGCGGCTTCACGATCGTGTGCTCGTAGAGGAACGCCGCCGCGACGATCAGCAGGCCCAGCCACAGGAACGCGCCGCCGTCCGTCAGGAGCGCGTACGCCGCCAGCAGGACCGTGGTGAGGACGTGGCAGGCGCGGGCGCCCCACAGGGCGCCCGGAACGCCGAAGCGGGCCGGGACCGACTTCACGCCCTCGGCGCGGTCGGACTCCACGTCCTGGCAGGCGTAGATCAGGTCGAAGCCGCCGATCCACACCCCGATGGCCAGACCGAGGACGGCGGCCTCCCAGGACCACTCCCCCGTGACCGCCAGCCAGGCACCCACCGGGCCCATCGCCTGGGCCAGGCCCAGGATGGCCTGCGGGAAGTTCGTGAACCGCTTGCCGTACGGGTAGACCACCATCGGGATCACCGCGACCGGCGCCAGCGCCAGGCACAGCGGGTTCAGCAGGGCGGCCGCGCCGAGGAAGACGACGAGCGCGATGCCCGCGCCCGTCCAGGCCGACCGCACCGACACCGCGCCGGTGACCAGCTCACGGCCGGCGGTGCGCGGGTTGCGGGCGTCGAGCTCGCGGTCGATGATCCGGTTCGCGGCCATCGCGAAGGTCCGCAGCCCCACCATGCACACGGTGACCAGCAGCAGCTCCCGCCAGTGCATCCGCCCGTCCAGCCGGAACATGGCGGTGAGCGCGGCGATGTACGCGAACGGCAGCGCGAAGACCGAGTGCTCGATCATCACCAGCCGCAGGAACGCCTTGACCTTGCCGGCCGGCCGCGGCGCCTGTCCGGGGCCGAGCACGCCTTCGGCGGTGGTCATCATGCGAGGCTCCCGCGGAAGTCGGCGAGGTCGGCGCGGAGCGCGTCGGCGTCCACCTCCGGGATCTCCAGGGTGACCGGGGCGAGCTCCTCGCCCTCCGGCGGGGTGACGACGGCCGTGAACCGGCAGCCCTCGCCCTCCGGGTAGGCCCGGATGTTCAGCACCTCACCCGCGCCGACGGTGAACGGGCCGCTCTCGAAGGACAGCTCCGCCAGCAGCCGGTCGGCGAAGTCCTCCGCCTCCGCGTCCCGCAGACCCGGCAGCTCGAAGCCACCGCCGTCCACCCCGTCCTGCTCCCACATCAGCGCCCACACGTTGCCGGGGCCGGCGAACTCCTCCGGGCTCACGCCCGCCTGCTCGGCGGCCCCCCGGACCTGCGGATCGGCCGGGTCCAGGCGCGGCCGCACGAGCGCCACATAGGTCTCGTCGGTGCCGATGAAGAGGGCGGGTCCGCCCATCGCGACGGGGCTCACAGGCCGTACTCCTTCCAGCGGCGGTCCACCAGGGCCGCCGTCGCCGGGTCGGACTCGACCATGTCGGGCCAGCCGCCGTCGCGGGTGTAGCCCTCCTCCGGCAGCTTCTTGGTCGCGTCGATGCCCGCCTTACCGCCCCAGAACTGCTGGTACGAGGCGTGGTCCAGGTGGTCCACCGGTCCCTCGACCACCGTGAGGTCGCGGGAGTAGTCGGTGTTGCCGAGGGCCCGCCAGGACACCTCGTGCAGGTCGTGGACGTCGCAGTCCTTGTCCACCACGATGATCAGCTTGGTCAGCGACATCATGTGCGCGCCCCAGATGGCGTGCATCACCTTCTGGGCGTGCTTGGGGTACTTCTTGTCGATCGAGACGATCGCGCAGTTGTGGAAGCCGCCGGACTCGGGCAGGTGGTAGTCCACGATGTCCGGGACGATGATCTTCAGTAGCGGCAGGAAGAAGCGTTCCGTCGCACGGCCCAGCGGGCCGTCCTCCGTCGGCGGCCGGCCGACGACGATCGACTGGAGCAGCGGGCGCTTGCGCATCGTCACGCAGTCGATCTTCAGCGCGGGGAAGGGCTCCTGCGGGGTGTAGAAGCCGGTGTGGTCGCCGAACGGGCCCTCGGGCAGCATCTCCCCGGGCTCCAGCCAGCCCTCGATCACGACCTCCGCGTTGGCCGGGACCTGGAGCGGGACCGTCTTGCAGTCGACCATCTCGATCCGCTTGCCCGCGACGAACCCGGCGAAGAGGTACTCGTCGATGTCGCCCGGCAGCGGCGCGGTCGAGGCGTAGGTGACGGCCGGCGGGCAGCCGAAGGCGATCGCGACCGGCAGCCGCTCGCCGCGCGCGGCGGCGACGGCGTAGTGGTTGCGGCTGTCCTTGTGGATCTGCCAGTGCATGCCGATGGTGCGCTTGTCGTGCCGCTGGAGGCGGTAGAGCCCGAGGTTGCGCACGCCCGTCTCGGGGTGCTTGGTGTGGGTCAGGCCCAGGTTGAAGAAGTCGCCGCCGTCCTTCGGCCAGGTGAAGAGCGCGGGCAGCTGGTCCAGGTCCACGTCGTCGCCGGTCAGGACGACCTCCTGGACGGGCGCGGACTCGCCCTTCACCTTCTTCGGCGGCACGTGCACCATCGAGCCGAGCTTGCCGAAGGCCTCGCGGACGCCGATGAAGCCCTGCGGCAGCTCGGGCTTGAGGAGGCCGCCGATCTTCTCGCTGATCTCGCCGTACGACTTGAGGCCGAGGGCCTTCAGGAGGCGGCGGTCGGTGCCGAAGACGTTCATGGCCAGCGGCATCGCCGAGCCGCGGACGTTCTCGAAGAGCAGCGCCGGGCCGCCCGCCTTGTTCACTCTGTCGACGATCTCCCCGACCTCGAGGTACGGGTCGACTTCGGCCTTGATGCGCTTGAGGTCGCCCTCCCGCTCCAGGGCCCGGAGCAGCGAGCGGAGATCGTCGTAAGCCATGGGCCCCAGTATCCGTCACCGAATACCCTGGGAGCGTCACCGGGGCCCCGCGCGGGCCCGCCGCCACTGCCCGGGAGTCGGTCCCACACCGTGCTGCGCTATCTGCCGTTCCTGCTGATCCTCGCGCTGACCATCTACGCCTTCATCGACTGCCTGAACACCCCCGAGGAGGAGGTCAAGAGCCTCCCGAAGGGGGTGTGGGTGCTGATCATCCTGCTGTTCTCGATCGTCGGCCCGGCGGTGTGGCTCCTCGCGGGCAAGAAGCGGACGGCCGCCGGCGGCGCGGGCGGCGGATTCGGCGGGGGCGGCCGGGCGCGCCGTACGCAGTGGGTGGCACCCGACGACAACCCGGAGTTCCTGCGCTCGCTGCGCAAGGACGAGGACGAGGACAAGGACGAGGACGGGAAGAAGGACAAGAAGGACAAGGACGACCGGAGCTGAGGCGGCCTACGCCGCGTACGAGGCGCGCAGTTCCGCGCGGCGGGTGCCGGTCCAGGAGGGCCAGTGCGCCGGGTGCCCGGCGAGGGCGGCCTCCAGCAGTTCGAAGTGGTCGTGCCAGCCGGCCAGGGCGTCGAGCCGCTCGGCGTCGTCGCCGCCGCGCTCGTTCAGGAAGCGGATCACCGTCGAGTCGGTGCCGACGGGCTCCAGGTGGAAGCGGATCCGGCCCTGCCCGAAGAGCGTGTACTCCACGACCCGCTCCGTGTCCCAGGCCGTGATCTCACCGGACTCGGTGGCCCCGGAGTCCGGCCAGTGCAGGGTGACGGCCCCGCCGAGGCGGCGTTCCAGGACGCGGGCCTCGGCCAGCCAGGTCAGCAGCCCGTCCCCCGTGGTCACGACCGGCCACAGGGCCTCGTAGGCGTAGGGGACGTGCACCTCGAAACGCAGCACCCAGCGGCCGGGGCCGCGCGGCTCGCTGGTGGCATGGCTCACGGGAGACATACCACCAGCGTCCCACCGTCCGGGGTCAGACGCCCGCGTAGGAGTGCTTGCCGCTGAGCAGGATGTTCACGCCGTAGTAGTTCCAGATCCAGCAGGCGAAGGCGAACAGCGCCAGGTAGGCGGCCTTGCGGCCCTTCCAGCCGGCGGTGGCCCGCGCGTGCAGGTAGCAGGCGTACGCCACCCACGTCACGAACGACCAGACCTCCTTGGGGTCCCAGCCCCAGTAGCGGCCCCAGGCGTCGCCGGCCCAGATCGCGCCCGCGACGATGGTGAACGTCCACAGCGGGAAGACGGCCGCGTTGATCCGGTACGAGAACTTGTCGAGGGTGGCCGCGGACGGCATCCGCTCCAGCACCGAGGTGCGGAAGCGGCCGGGGGTCCTCCCGGCCTCCAGGTGACTCTCGTAGCTGTCGCGGAAGAGGTAGAGGACCGCGCCGGCCGCGCCGATGTAGAAGACCGCGCCGCAGAAGATGGCGGTGGAGACGTGGATCCACAGCCAGTAGGAGTGCAGGGCCGGGACCAGCTGGTCGCTGGCCGTGTACAGCCAGGTGGTGGCGATGCCCAGGTCCAGCAGGACGGAGGTCACCAGGATCAGGCCGAGCCAGCGGACGTTCTTCTTCAGCGCCAGCAGCGCCAGGTAGGCGCCCACGGCGACCGTGGAGAAGGTCAGGTTGAACTCGTACATGTTGCCCCAGGGGGCACGCTCCACCGACAGCGCGCGGGAGACCACGCCGGAGGCCTCGATGAGGAAGCCGAGGACGGTCAGCGAGACCGCGATCCGCCCGTACAGGTCACCCTTCTCGGTGCCGCCGGCCGCGCCGGGGCCGTCCGGGACGTCACGGACGCCGGAGGCCGAACGGGTGACGACCTTCGGCTTGTCGAGGACGGCCGTGCCGCCTCCCTTGGTCCGCACCTGCACGGCGGGCCCCGAGGCGGCCGCGGCGGCCGGGGTCAGCGCGGCGGCCGTACGGCCGACCTTGCTGCGGCTGCCGAAGACCCATTCGGTGATGTGCGCGAAGAAGGCGAGCATGTAGACCGCCATCGACGCGTAGACCAGCTTGTTGCTGAGATCGGCGAGGCTCTCGTTCGTCGCCGCCGCGAGCAGCGTCATGTGCGCTCCCCTTCTTCTTCTGTTGTGGTGTCGGCTTCCGCCGGCCCGGCCACGGCCGGGCCCGGCGCCGTCTCGTAGAGGGCGGCGGAGAGCGCCGAGAGCTCCTCGGGGAGCTTCGCGGACTCACTGCGGCCCAGGCCCGCCATCTCGACGACGGTCACGCCGTCCTCGCCGCGCACCGCGCGGACCCAGATCCGGCGGCGCTGGACGAACAGGGACGCGGCCAGACCGCCGATGGCGATCACGGCGCCCCCCAGGGCCAGCCCGGAGGCGGGCTGGTGGGTGACGGAGAAGGTGGCCCAGCGCTCGATGCCCTCGAACTTCACCGTGCCGGCGCCGTCCGGGAGGGTCATCGTCTCCCCGGGCAGCAGCCGCTGCTTGAACAGCTGCCCCTCGGGGTCCTTGAACTCCTGCATCTTGGAGGTGTTCAGCTGGTACACGTTCTGCGGCAGACCCGAGTCCACGCCCAGGCTGCCGTGGTAGGCGCTGAGGGCGAGGACGGGGAAGTTCAGGTCCGGGAACTGGGAGAGCATCGTGCCCTTGCCGGCGCCCGCGAACGTCGGCACGAACATGGCGTTGAAGCCGAGCTGTTCCTTGTCGCCGTTCTTGTTGTGGTAGCCGTCCGGGACCTTCACGGCGCCCGACGAGCTGAGGTTGCCGTCGAAGGGCAGCATCGGGACGGCGTCGCGGTAGACGACCTTGCCGCTCGGGTCGGTCACGGAGATGACCGGGGCGTAGCCGTGGCCCAGCAGGTAGATCTTCGAGCCGTCGATCTCCAGCGGCTTGTTGACCTCGATCTCGGCCTTCTTCGGCTCGCCCTCGGCGCCCTCGCTGTAGGTGACGTACGCCTTGAAGTCGCGGGCGGTGCCCTTCTGCGGGCCGGCCTTCTCGTAGCTGGCGTCGAACTTGTCCAGGGTGAACGAGAACGGCACGAGGTCGTCGGCGGAGAAGAGGCTGCCGGACTTGAAGTCGTCGTACTGGGTGAGCGTGTTCGAGAAGCCCTTGCCGCGCAGGACGAGCTTGCCGCCCTCGGACTTGAACAGCTGCCCGCAGGCGAAGGCCACGAGCATCACGATCAGAGCGATGTGGAAGGCCAGGTTCCCGGCCTCGCGCAGATAGCCCTTCTCGGCGGCGACGGCGCCGGTGGAGGACTCGGTGCGGAACCGGCGCCCGCCGAGCAGGCCCTTCGCGGAGGCGAGGACCTCCTCCGGGGCCTTGTCCGTACGCCAGGTCGTGTAGGCCGGCAGCCGGTCCAGACGGCGCGGCGCGCCCGGCGGGCGGCCGGTGAGCTGGCCGACGAACTGCCAGGTGCGCGGGACGATGCAGCCGATCAGCGAGACGAACAGCAGGATGTAGATCGCGGAGAACCACACCGAGCTGTACACGTCGAAGAGCTGGAGCTTCTCGGCGACCGGCACCCAGAACTCGTGGGTCTTCTTCCACTCCGCGACCTTCATCGCGTCGACCTGGGTCTGCGGGATGAGGGAGCCGGGGATGGATCCGAGGGACAGCAGGAAGAGCAGGATCAGCGCCACCCGCATGGAGGTGAGCTGACGCCAGAACCAGCGGGCCCAACCGATGACCCCGATGCCGACGGGGGCGGCGGAGCCGTCCTCGACGGGGGCCGTGGACAGCTGCGCGCGGGCGGCCGCGTCCTCGTTCGGCGCCTCGGCGGGCGCCTTGTCGGTCGTACTCATGTGCGTGTAGTCCCTCAGATCCCCACCGTGAAGCCGTTGGTCCAGGTCTGCATCTCGCCCACGATGCTGAACCACATTCCTGTGACGAGCAGCAGACCGGTCAGGATCAGCATGCCGCCGCCGATGCGCATCACCCACGCGTAGTGCTTCTTGACCCACCCGAACGCGCCGAGCGCCTTGCGGAAGGCGACGGCGGCGAGGATGAAGGGCACGCCGAGACCGAGGCAGTACACGGCGGTCAGCAGGGCGCCGCGGCCGGCGGTGGCCTCGTTGATGGACAGGGTGCCGACGGCCGCGAGGGTCGGTCCCATGCAGGGGGTCCAGCCGATGCCGAACAGGACGCCGAGCACGGGAGCTCCGAGGAGGCCCGCCGTCGGCTTCTTGTGGAAGCGGAACTCGCGCATCGTCAGGCCCGGGATCCAGCCCATGAAGAACAGGCCGAGCAGGATCACGAGGACACCCATGACCCGGGTGATGATCTCCTTGTTCTCGCCCTGGAAGACCTGGCCGAACTGGCCGAAGAGCGCTCCGGTGGAGACGAAGACGGCGGTGAACCCGAGGATGAACAGGCTCGCGCCCGCCACCATCCGCCCGCGCCGGGCCTCGGCGAGGTCGGCGCCGCTGACTCCGGTCACGTAGGACAGGTAGCCGGGGACCAGGGGCAGGACGCAGGGGGAGAAGAAGGAGACCAGCCCCGCGAGGAGGGCGATCGGCAGGGCGATCAGCAGCCCGCCGGACAGCACGGTCGTGTTCACGCCGGTCGACTCGGCGGCGAGGAGGTGCTCGACCACGAGGTCACTGCTCCGCGAGGAGCGGGTCGATCATCGAGCGCAGCTGCTCCTCGTTGACGGCGGCCAGCGTACGGGCCGCGATCTTGCCCTCCTTGTCGAGGACGACGGTGGAGGGGATCGCCGACGGGTTCAGGGTGTTCTTGGGGAAGCGCAGCATCAGCTTGCCGTCCGGGTCGTACAGGCTCGGGTAGGTGATCCCGAAGTTCTGCTCGAAGGCGGCGGCGTTCTGCGTACTGGTGTCGCGGGTGTTGATCCCGACGAACGCGACGTCCTTGCCGGCGTCGCCCAGCTCCTTGGACACCTTCGCGAAGTACGGGGCCTCGGCCCGGCAGGGCGGGCACCAGGAACCCCAGACGTTGAGGACGACGACCTTGCCCTTGAGGGTGGTGGTGTCCAGCGTCTTGCCGTCGACGGTGGCCCCGTCCAGCTTGGGGGCGTCGGCCCGGTCGCCCTTGGCGACGGTGGAGATGCCGCTGGGACCCGTCACGTAGTTGCCGCCGGCGGACCCGGCTGACTTGCTGCCGCTGTCGCCGCACGCCGTCAGGGTCAGGGCGCTCGCGAGGGTCACCGCGGTCAGCAGGATGGCGCGGCCGCTGGTCGAGCGGCGGCGGCGGGTGGCGCGGCTAAGGCTCATGTGAAAAGTTTCGCATGAGCGATTTGCCGATCTTCGGCACCCCCCGCCGCCCTGCGGGGCGCCGGGGCCCGGGACACCGCCCCGGACCCCCGGCCGGGCCACTACGCCCCGAAGGCCTTCGACTTCCCCTTGACCGGCTTGGCGCCCGCCAGGAGATGCGCCGGGACCAGATCCCGCGCCGGCTCGCTGTACCCCACCGACACCAGCTTGTCGTCCTGGTAGGTGAAGGACGTCAGCGAGGCCAGCGTGCACTGCCGGCGCCGCGGGTCGTGCCACAGCCGCCGCTTCTCCGCGAAGCTGCGCACGATCCAGATCGGCAGCTGGTGGCTGACCGCCACCGCCTCGTGCCCGCGCGCCGCGTCCCGCGCCGCCTCGATCGCGCTCATCATCCGCACGACCTGCTCGACGTAGGGCTCGCCCCACGACGGCTTGAACGGGTTCGTCAGGTGCTTCCAGTTGCCGGGCTTGCGCAGCGCGCCGTCACCGACGCCGAAGGTCTTGCCCTCGAAGACGTTGCCCGCCTCGATCAGCCGCCCGTCGGTGGCCAGCTCCAGACCGTGCGTCTTCGCGATCGGCGACGCCGTCTCCTGCGCGCGCTCCAGCGGGGAGGCCACCACGTAGGTGACGTCGCGGTCCCGGAGGTGCTCGGCGACCCGGTCGGCCATCTGCCGGCCCAGTTCGGACAGGTGGTAGCCGGCCCGGCGCCCGTACAGGACCCCGTCGGGGTTGTGCACCTCGCCGTGCCGCATCACGTGGACGACGGTGATGTCGCTCATGCGGTCGCCTCCGCGGCGGCTCGGGCGGCGGCGGGCAGCGCGGCCGCGACGCGCTCGATCGCGCGCTCGTCGTGGGCGGTGGACACGAACCAGGACTCGAACGCCGACGGCGGCAGGTAGACGCCCTGCGACAGCATCGAGTGGAAGAACGCGTTGAAGCGGAAGCCCTCCTGCGTCTTCGCGTCGTCGTAGTTGCGGACCTCGTCCGGGGTGAAGAAGACGGAGAACATGTTGGACGCCGTCTGCAGCCGGTGCGCCACGCCCTCCTTGGCCAGGGCGGCCGTCACCAGGCCCTGGATCTCCCGGGAGACCGCGTCCACCTTCGCGTACGCCGCGTCGTCCAGCAGCCGCAGCTGCGCGAGACCGGCGGCGGTCGCGACCGGGTTACCGGAGAGCGTGCCCGCCTGGTACACCGGACCGGCCGGGGCCAGGTGGCCCATGACGTCGGCGCGGCCGCCGAACGCCGCCGCCGGGAAGCCGCCGCCCATGACCTTGCCGAAGGTCATCAGGTCGGGCTTGACGCCGTCGACCCCGTACCAGCCGGCCCGCGAGGTGCGGAAGCCGGTCATCACCTCGTCGGAGATGTACAGGGCGCCGTTCTCGCGGCAGAGGTCGGCGAGACCCTGGTTGAAGCCCTCCAGGGGGGTGACCACACCCATGTTGCCGGGGGCGGCCTCGGTGATCACGCAGGCGATCTCACCGGGGTGCGCGGCGAAGGCGGCCCGCACCGCGTCGAGGTCGTTGTAGGGGAGCACGATCGTGTCCCCGGCCTGCGCGCCCGTCACACCGGGGGTGTCGGGCAGGGCGAAGGTCGCCAGGCCGGAACCGGCGGCGGCCAGCAGCGCGTCGACGTGACCGTGGTAGCAGCCGGCGAACTTGACGACCTTGGCGCGACCGGTGAAGCCGCGGGCCAGCCGGATCGCCGACATGGTCGCCTCGGTGCCGGAGGACACCAGGCGCACCTGCTCGACGGGCTCGATACGGGCGACGATCTCCTCGGCGAGCGCGACCTCGCCCTCACCGGGCGTGCCGAAGGAGGTGCCGCGGGCGACCGCGGCCTGGACGGCCTCGATCACCTCGGGGTGGGAGTGGCCGAGGATCATCGGCCCCCACGAGCAGACCAGGTCGACGTACTCACGCCCGTCGGCATCGGTCAGATAGGGACCGGTACCGGACACCATGAACCGGGGCGTACCGCCCACGGCACGGAAGGCGCGGACGGGAGAGTTCACGCCGCCGGGGGTCACGAGGGACGCGCGCTCGAAGAGCGTCTGCGAAACTGGGGCTTCATACGGGTACGGGTAGCTCACACCAGCCATGGTCTCAGAGGCCGCGACAGACTTGCGGAGGGGCGTTTCACCGCGCCGCCTCGGGGGAGGTCACTGCCATGATGATCAGGCTGCGTGGCGGGGGCCGCGAAGCCGGTGCAGGCAATACCAGTCGGGTGGAGATATGCAACGCGGTGGTGGACCGGGCGAGGGTACGGACGGCCTGGACCCGCAGCGCGCCCGTGAGGCCCGCCGCCGAGGCAAGCACCGCCGCGCCGCGGAAGCCGCGGAGGCGGCCGCCGCCCCCGGCACCGGCCGCACCCCTGAGGACCCGGACCGCCGCGACGCACCGCGGGACCGGCGGGACGGTACGGAGCCCGCGGACCGCGCGGACCGCGCGGAAGGCCGGGCGCGCAAGGACGCCCGGGACCGCCCGGAACGCACCGCCGGCACCGGCTCCCCCGACACCGGCTCCGCCGACGCCTGCCCGGCCGACGCCGAGGACCCGGACGGCACCCCCAAGGGCGGCCGCGGCATGGGGGTGACCTACAAGTACTTCGGCGCCCCGGACGGCGCGACGGCCGCGCGGGTGCCGGTGACGATGCGGCCGGAGGAGCTGGGCGGCGACGAGCTCGGCATGGGCGGCATGTTCACCAAGATCAAGCCGGAGACCATGGCCGCGATGGTCCTGACCGGCATCGAGGGCATACCGCTGCACAAGGTGCCGCCGCTGGAACTGGTCGTCCTGCACCCGGACTACGCGGTCGTCAAACTCCCCATGACGGTGGTCGACCCGCTACGCGGGGTGGGCGAGGAGTCGGTCGGCGCCGCCGCCTTCATCTGGTCGACGGTCCCCGACCGCGGCGGCCCCCGGGACGCCTTCAACGTCTACCAGCTGCTGCACGAATGGCAGGACTTCTCCCACCGCCTCCACGAGAACGGCCACCAGGCCTACTGCCTCGTCTGGCCGTGACGGCCCGGGCGGGGCCCCACCGCCCCGCCCGGCGCCCGCGGCCCGCCGCTCGCTGCCCGCTGCCCGCCGCCCGCTGCCCTCGTCAGGAGACCGTGAGGACCACGCGTCCCCGGGTCCCCGGGGTGGCGAGGGCCTCGTGAGCGGCCGCCGCGTCCGCGAGGTCGAAGTTCCGGGCGACCCGCAGCGTCAGCGCCCCCGCGTCCACGAGCCCCACCAGCCGCGCCAGCTCCGCACCGTCGGCCGCGACCTCCTGCTCCACCACCCGGACCCCCCGCTCCGCGGCCGGCGCCGCCCCCGGGATCAGCCCCACGTACGCGCCGCCGTCACGGACGAACCCCAGCGCTGCGGCCCCCAGCACCGCCGCGTCCAGCACCCCGTCGACCGGCTCCGCCGGCGCCGACCCGCGCGGCAGGAACTCCTTCGCCCCCAGGGACCGTACGAGCTCCTCGTCCCCCTCCCCCGCCAGCGCCGTCACCGTCAGCCCGGCCCGCGCGGCCAGCTGGACCGCGATCCCGCCGACCGACCCGGCCGCGCCGGTGATCAGCACCGAGTCGCCCTCGGCCAGCCCCAGCAGGGCCAGCGCCCGCGCGGCCGTCAGCCCGCTCAGCGGGAGCGCCGCCGCGACGGCCGCCTCCACCGACTCGGGCGCCGCCGCCACCGCCGAGGCGTCCAGCACCGCGTACTCGGCGTGCGTGCCGAGCGGCTTGACCGTGCCGTAGTGCAGCCCGACCACCCGGCGGCCCGGGGTCCACCCCTCCACCCCCTGCCCGACCTCGTCGATCTCCCCCGCCACGTCCCAGCCGAGCCCGATCCGCTGCCCGGCCCCGCCGAAGACGCCCGCGCGCACCGCCCCGTCCACCGGGTTCACCCCGGCGGCCCGGACCCGTACCCGGACCTGCCCGGCCCCCGGGCGCGGCACCTCCACCTCGGCCACCCGCACCTGCTCCGGGCCGCCGAAGCCGTCCACCACCACGGCCCGCATGGTCTCGATCCCCGTCATTGTCTCTCCCCGTTCGTTCGTTCCGGCGTTCCGGCGTTCCGGCGTCCCGATGACCACTAACCTACGGAGAGGTACTCTCTTTTCGTAAGTACGCACTCGGAGGTGCGTACCCGACCCGGAAGTGGGGCACCCATGGCCACCCAGACCGCCGCCGCCCGCCGCGAGGAGGCGCGCGCCGCCTACGACGCCTTCGTCAAGGAGTGCCCCACCTCCCAGCTCCTGGCCCGCATCAGCGACAAGTGGGTCGGCCTCGTCCTCAGCGCCCTCGGCGAAGCCGAAGACGGCTCCATGCGCTACAGCGAGCTCGGCCGCAAGATCCCCGGCGTCAGCCAGAAGATGCTCACCCAGACCCTGCGCTCCCTCGAACGCGACGGCATCGTCACCCGCTCCGTCACCGCGAGCGTCCCCGTCCGCGTCGACTACCGCCTGACCGAACTCGGCGGCAGCCTCGGCTGCCTCCTGTCCTCCGTCAAGCGCTGGGCCGAGAACCACTTCGACGAGGTCAGCACCCACCGCCGGACGTACGACGAAGGTCACTAATTCGGCCGCGCCGCCCCCACCCCCGATGGCATGCTGGGACCGTGAACGGTCCCGGCATTGAGCTCACCCTCGCCCCTGAACTGCGCCTCTTCGCCCCGCCCAGCCGGCGCGTCGACCGCGTACCGACCGCCACCGACGGCGCCTCCAGCCTCGGCCACGTCGTCGAGTCCGCGGGCGTGCCCCTCACCGAGGTCGGCCGCCTCCTCGTCGACGGCGAGGAGGTGCCCGTCTCGTACGTGCCCCGGGCCGGCCAGTCCGTCGAGGTGTTCGGCGTCGACCGCCCCCAGCGGATCCCCGGCGCCCCGCTGCGCTTCCTCCTCGACGTCCACCTCGGCACCCTCGCCCGCCGCCTGCGGCTGCTGGGCGTCGACGCCGCCTACGACAACGAGGACCCGGGCGACCCCGCCCTCGCCACCCGCTCCGCCGCCGAGAGCCGCGTCCTGCTCTCCCGCGACCGGGGCCTGCTGCGCCGCCGCGAGATCTTCGCCGGCGCCTACGTCTACAGCGACAACCCCGACGACCAGCTCCGCGACGTCCTCGGCCGGTTCGCCCCCGACCTCGCCCCCTGGACCCGCTGCACCGCCTGCAACGGCCCCCTCCTGGAGGCCGACAAGGACAGCGTCGGCGACCGGCTGGAGCACGGTACGCAGCGCTCGTACGACGTCTTCGCCCAGTGCGCCGACTGCGAGCGCGTCTACTGGCGCGGCGCCCACCACTCCCGCCTGGAGCGGATCGTCGACGAGGCCCTGGCCGAATTCGGCGACGGCGCGACCGTCTGACACCCGGCGGCGCCCCCGCCGGGGACCTCTCCGGGGACGCCGTCGCTCAGAACGCGTAGGCGTCCCCGGTGTCCAGCGCCAGCACCACGTGCTCGTTGTTGCCGTGGTTGCGGTCGGTCGCCCCGCCGTTCCACCAGGTGTCGATCCGCACCACCACCTCCGCCGGCTTCTCCCGCAGCGCCAGCACCAGCCCGATGTGCCGGCCCCGCCCGTGCTCCGGCAGCGGCCCCGTCTCGCACACCACCTCGCGCTCCCCCGCCCGCGCGCACCCCGCCGCCAGCTCCTGCGCGTCCGCCAGCTCCGCCGACAGCCGCACCCGCACCGTCGCGTCCGCCAGCCCCGACGGGCCCTCGTTCTGCGGCACCATCCACACCCGCAGCCGGCCCTGCGCCAGGGACACCCGCCCGTGATAGGCCACGTCCGCCTCCGGCCCGGCCCACGCACCCGCGGGCCCCGCCCCGGCCGCCACCAGCAAACCCGCAACCACCACACTCCGCACGGCACCACGGCGCACCGCCACCACCTCCTCGCGCGGACGGTAACCACCCCGACGAACGGCCGATCGGACCATCACACGAACGAGGGCGAGCCCACCCCCCATTCGCCGCCGCTCCCGCACGCGCCCCGTCAGCGCCCCGGCCTATGCTGGCGAGCGTTCGCCCGCAATCCGCACGAACGAACGAGCGCACGCCGCGACCGCACATCGCGACCGAACGAGGAGCCCCGCCCATGAGCACGCGCACGGCCACCCGAACCGCCGTAGTCACCGGCGCGAGCAGCGGAATCGGCGCGGCCACCGCCCGTCAGCTCGCCGCCGCCGGCTACCACGTCGTCCTCACCGCCCGCCGCAAGGACCGCATCGAGGCCCTCGCCGCCGAGCTCACCGCCGCCGGCCACGAGGCCACCGCCCACGCCCTCGACGTCACCGACCGCCCGGCCGTCGACGCCTTCGCCGCCTCCCTGGAGCGCTGCGACGTACTCGTCAACAACGCCGGCGGCGCCATCGGCGCCGAACCCGTCGCCACCGGCGACCCGGCCGACTGGCGCACGATGTACGAGGTCAACGTCATCGGCACCCTCAACCTCACCCAGGCCCTGCTCCCCGCCCTCATCGCCTCCGGCGACGGCACGGTCGTCGTCCTCTCCTCCACCGCCGGCCACGCCACCTACGAGGGCGGCGCGGGCTACGTCGCCGCCAAGAACGGCGCCCGCGTCCTCGCCGAGACCCTCCGCCTGGAGATCGTCGGCCAGCCCGTCCGCGTCATCGAGATCGCCCCCGGCATGGTCAAGACCGAGGAGTTCGCCACCACCCGCTTCCGCGGGGACACGGAGAAGGCGGAGAAGGTGTACGCGGGCGTCGCGCACCCCCTCTCCGCCGACGACGTGGCCGACACCATCACCTGGGCGGTGACCCGCCCCAGCCACGTCAACATCGACCTCCTCGTGGTCCGCCCCCGCGCCCAGGCCTCGAACACGAAGGTCCACCGCGAGCTCTAGAGCGTCCCGGCCGGACCAGCCCGGCTAGACCAGCCCGGCCGCCTTGAGGTGCGGCATCAGGGGCGCGGGCCTCAGCCCCGCGGCCCGTGCCGCACCCAGCGCCCGGTCCAGGTCCGCCGCCAGCGTGGGCGTGAAGTGCAGCAGCACGATGTCCCCGGCCTTCAGCTGCGGGGTCGGGGGCGTCTGGCTCCAGGTGGTGAAGTCGTACGTCCAGGTGACGAGCGCCTTCACCCCGCACGCCTTGGCCGCCAGCCGCACGTCGTCGTTGACCGCCCCGTACGGCGGCCGCAGCAGCTTGGGCGTCTTCCCGAACGTCTCCGCCAGCCGCTCCCCGGCCCCGCACACCTCGGCGTCCTTGCCGGCCGCGTCGAGGGTGGTCAGATCGGGATGGTTGACGGTGTGGTTCTCCACCGCGACCCGCCCCGTATCGACGAGGTCGGTGAAGTACGCGGTGTCGTAGGCGGTGGCTCCCGGCAGCAGGAACAGGGAAGCGGGCACCCGCTTCTCCACGAGCATCCGCGCGGCGTCGGCGTCATGCGTCCAGCCGTCGTCGATCGTGATGGAGACGACCTTCTCCGAGGTCGGCACATGCGCCACGACGGGCGGCAACCCCACGGCGGCCTGAGCCGACCCGCCGACCCCGACCCCCAGCGACAACGCCGCGAGAGCGGCGACGAGCACACGAGTTCTCCACATGCCGCACACCCTGGTCTAGACCAACCAACCCCGTCAACCCCGCACCCCAAGTGGAAGTTGCACCCCGCACAACCCTGAAGGGCCCGTCCGGGTGAATCCACACGAATCGTCGGCGGGCACCGCTACGCTCCGAAAGCGTGAGCCGCGAAAGGGAGGAAGCTATGGCCGTGATGCAGCACGAGACCACGATCGCGGAAGCCGCCGATCGACTCTCCAGGGAGCTTCCCAGGCACCGAGTGGAGATTCTCCAGGGGAGGCTCACCGTGACACCACCTGCCGACGGGGAGCATGCGCTCACGTTGAGCTGGCTGACCGAGGCGTTCTTTGAAGCCGGAGCCAAAAAGGCCGGCCTGCGCTACCTCCAGGGAATCGGAATCTGGCTACCCACCGGCCCCGACGACTACGCCATCCCGGACTTCGCACTCGTCACCGACGACTTCCTGGACTTCAAGGGTCGGCACAACTGCTACTCACCGGAGGTGTTCCGCCTCATCGTCGAGGTGACCTCCTCGAACTGGTCGGATGACCTCGGCTCCAAAGTCGATTGCTACGCCAAGGCCGACGTCCCGTTCTACGTCATCGCCGACCGCCGCCACGACGAGGTGGTCGTATGCCGCGACCCGCGCAACGGCACCTACCGCCTCCGCACGTCCCACAAGCGCGGCACCTCCGTCACCGTCCCCGAGTACGTCGGCGTGACCCTCGAACTCCCTGTGGACCTGCTCCTCGACGGCGAGTGAGGACCGGGCGCACGCGAAGGGGCCCGGACCGCAGCCGGTCCGGGCCCCCACGCACCCCCGTCATCCCTTGACGCAGATGACCTGCTTCAGCTTCGCCACGACCCGCACCAGATCCGTCTGCTGGTCGATGACCTGCTCGATCGACTTGTAGGCGCCCGGGATCTCGTCCACCACGCCCGAGTCCTTGCGGCACTCCACGCCCCGCGTCTGCTCCGCCAGGTCCCGCGCGGAGAACCGCTTCTTCGCCGCCGTACGGCTCATCTTGCGGCCCGCGCCGTGCGAGGCGGAGTTGAAGGACTTCTCGTTGCCGAGGCCCTTCACGATGTACGAACCCGTGCCCATCGAGCCCGGGATGATCCCGTACTCCCCGCTGCCGGCGCGGATCGCGCCCTTGCGGGTGACCAGCAGGTCCATGCCGTCGTACCGCTCCTCCGCCACGTAGTTGTGGTGGCAGCTGATCTCCTGCTCGAAGGAGACCTTCGCCTTGCGGAACTCCCGCCGGACGACCTCCTTGAACAGGCTCATCATCGCCGCGCGGTTGTACTTGGCGTACTCCTGCGCCCAGAAGAGGTCGTTGCGGTACGCCTCCATCTCCGGGGTCGCGGCCAGGAACACCGCCAGGTCCCGGTCGACGAGGTTCTGGTTGTGGGCCAGCCCCCGGGCCACTCCGATGTGGTGCGCGGCCAGCTCGTTGCCGATACCGCGGGAGCCGGAGTGCAGCATCAGCCAGACCGAACCCGACTCATCGAGACAGAATTCGATGAAGTGATTGCCGGATCCGAGCGTTCCAACCTGCCTCACCGCACGATCATGACGGAATTTGACCGCATCGGCGATGTAGTCAAAGCGCTGCCAGAGGTCCGCGTACCCCGTCTCCGAGAACCCGTACAGCCTCCCCGGATCCACCGCCTCGCGGTGCATCCCCGCCCCCACGGGAATCGCCTGCTCGATGCGCGACCTCAGCTTCGACAGGTCCCCCGGGAGGTCGTTCGCCGTGAGGGAGGTCTTCACCGCCGACATGCCGCAGCCGATGTCCACCCCGACCGCCGCCGGACACACCGCGTCCTTCATCGCGATCACGGAGCCGACCGTCGCGCCCTTGCCGTAGTGGACGTCCGGCATCACGGCCAGGCCCTTGATCCACGGGAGTCCGGCGGTGTTCTGCAGCTGCCGCATCGCGCTGTCCTCGACCGACGCGGGATCCGTCCACATCCTGATCGGGACCTTCGCCCCGGGCACCTCTACATACGACATAACAGAACAATCCCCCGGAAAACTACAGAAAGGTAGGAGTACGCGAAAAGCCGCGCTCATACCCCCAAACCAGACAGGGAACCGGCGCCGGCACCAGCGTGTGCGATAGACATTGTGTCCATCCGTGCCCACGTCGCGGCAACGGATTTTCCCGAGGACGCCAAGGAAGCCAGGGGAGCGAGTGAAGCCGATGGACCTGGAGCGCACGCGCGTACGCAGCCGCCGATTCCTGCCGGGCATCGCGATGCTGACCGTGCTCGCGGCCGGCGCGACCGCCTGCACCGGCGGCAGCGGGATCGGGATCACCAGCGACCAGAAGAACGGCGGCGGCACCGCCGCCCCCGCCCAGCCCGGCAAGTACCGGAGCCTCCCGCAGCCCTGCAAGGCCGTCGACGGCAAGCGGCTGCGGGCCATGCTCCCGGCCACCGACTCCCTCACCACCGAGCAGCGCGAGCAGCTCTACGCCGGGACCGCCGAGCCCTCCTACGACGGCGACCGGCACGTCGGCTGCCGCTGGAACGCGCAGACCCCCGAGGCGAACCTGCTGCTGTCGGTCACCTTCGAGCGGGTCGTCTCCTACGACCGCGCCGCCGCGAGCGACGACGAGAAGGCCCACCAGGTGTACGTGCGCCGGCTGACGGACGCCCACCTGCCCTTCCCCGGCCCGGCCGCGAGCGCCGGCCCGGCTCCCGGTACGAGCACCGCCCCGAGCCCCGGGACCAGCCCCGGGACGAGTCCTGGTGCGAGTCCCGCCCCCGGCGCGCCCGAGGCCCCGCCGTCCGGCGGCCCCGTCGCCTCCTCCCCCTCCTCCCCCTCCCCCACCGGCTCCCCCGAGCTGGGATCGCGCGTGCTGGAGGGGCTCGGGAGCGAGGGGTTCCTCGACGACAAGCTGAGCGCGGCCGGCGCCACCGCCGCACAGTCCCGCACGGTGCGGATCGTCTTCCGCACCTCGAACGTCATCGTCACCGTCGAGTACAGCGTCCAGCCCACCGCCCCGGGCAAGGTCCCGCCCGCCGGGGAAACGCAGGACAAGGCGCGCCAGTTGGCCGAGGCCCTCGCCGAGCGGTTCAGCGAGTGAGCGCGCCGCCCCAGGGGGGCGTGCACGGCCCGCGTGACGGCGCGCACAGCAGCCGGACGCCGGGTCGGGCTACCGTTGCGGGGGTCCCACACCCCTGAAGCACGACCCCGAGCACGACCCCGAAGCACCGAGATGTCCCCAACGTCTGAAGGAACCATGCACCGATCAGCCTCGCGCCTCACCCGCGTTCTCGCCTGCGCAGCCGTCCCGGTGATCCTCACCGTCGCCGGCTGCTCCTCCGACTCGGGGAAGTCCTCCTCGGGCTCGGACTCCGGCAAGAAGTCCTCGTCGGCCTCGTCCGCCAAGCCGAGCACGAAGGGCTCGACCGCGCTGGAGAAGGTGGCGTTCGCGAAGCTGCCGGACCCCTGCAAGGCGGTGCCCGCCAAGACCGTCGAGTCCCTCGTCCACGACGCGAAGGACAAGAACGGCACGGCGGCCAAGTCGAACGACCTCGCCAACCGCGCCAGCTGCTCCTGGAACGGCCTGGAGACGGACGGCACGAAGGGCTCGCAGTACCGGTGGCTCTCCGTGTCCCTGGTGCGCTACGACTCGCACGCCTCCCTCGGCAGCGGCAACAAGCGCGCGGAGGAGCAGTACAACAAGCAGATCGAGCTGGCGAAGACCACCAAGGACGCCCACGACGTCAAGGCCGAGCAGGCCGACGGGGTCGGCGACCAGGGCACGTCCGTGATCTACGGGATCAAGAAGGACGTCGACTTCTTCAACACGACCGTCGTCGCCCGCACCCAGAACGTCGTGATCACCCTCGACTTCAACGGTGCCGCCTACGAGGGCGCGGGCGCGCCCGACCAGGGCAAGATGCTCCAGGACGCGATCGCCGCGGCCAAGGAGGTCGTGACCTCGATCGCCAACGGCGGCAACGACCAGGCGCCTTCCGGCTCCGAGTCCCCGTCGGGTTCCGCCGCCCCGTCGGCTTCGGCCTCGCCGAAGCAGTAGGGGTCTGCGGCACGGGTGACACAGGGTCACCCGTACGCTGTGCCTGCCTGTAGCTCTGCAAGGGGAGGGATCGCGAGTGGCCGCGATGCAGCTGACTCGTACGCACCGGATTCTCGTCGGTGTCGTGGTCGCCGGAGCCGTCGTCATCGCGGGTATCGGTTTCGCGGGCTCGTACGCCGCGGTACGGGCACTGGCGCTGAAGAAAGGCTTCGGCAGCTTCTCGCTGGTGTTCCCGATCGGTATCGACGCGGGTATCTGCGTGCTGCTCGCGCTGGACCTGCTGCTGACCTGGATCCGGATCCCGTTCCCCCTGCTGCGGCAGACGGCCTGGCTGCTGACGGCGGCGACGATCGCGTTCAACGGCGCGGCGGCCTGGCCGGATCCGCTGGGCGTGGGCATGCACGCGGTGATCCCGGTGCTGTTCGTGGTCACGGTGGAGGCGGCGCGGCACGCCGTGGGCCGGATCGCGGACATCACCGCGGACCGGCACATGGAGGGAGTGCGGATCACCCGCTGGCTGCTCTCCCCCGTGCCGACGTTCAAGCTGTGGCGCCGGATGAAGCTGTGGGAGCTGCGCTCGTACGAGCAGGCGGTCGGCATGGAGCAGGACCGGCTGATCTACCAGGCGCGGCTCCAGGCCCGGTTCGGCCGGGCGTGGCGGCGCAAGGCGCCGGTGGAGGCGCTGATGCCGCTGCGGCTGGCCCGGATCGGCGTCCCGCTGTCGCGGACGGCCCCGGAGGGTCTGGCGGCGGCGGGGATCGACCCCGTGCTGTTGCCTCCGGCGGTTTCGGCGGGCCCGGCGCTTGAGGCGGCCCCGACGGGCGCCCCAGCCCCGGCCGTCACCGCCGGTCCGGCCCTTGCCGCAGGCGCGACGGGCTCCGTGGGCCCGGCCGTCGGCACCGGCCCGGCCCGCGCGGCGGGCCAGGCGCTTGCCGCGGGTCCGGCCTCCGGCGCGGGCCAGGCGGTAGCGGCCGGTCCGGCGTTCGCCGCAGGCGCGGCGGGCGCCGCGGGCCCGGCCGTCGGCACCGGTCCGGCCCTCGCAGCGGGGCAGGCGGCTGCGGCCGGCCAGGCGTTCGCCGCAGGTGCGGCCGGCGGCGCGGGGCAGGCGGCAGCGGCCGGTGCGACGCTTGCCGCAGGTGCGGCCGGCGCCGTGGGCCCGGCGCTCGCGGGGGGCCACGCGGGTGCCGCAGGGGCCGCCCACGCGGCCAGCGGCGCGGGCTCGGCGTTCGCCGCGCCTGCCGCCGCAGGTGCGGCCGTGCCCGCGCAGGCGACGGCCGGACCCGACGACGGGTACGACGCCGAGGCGGAGATCGCCGAGCAGTGGGAGGGGCTGGACCGGGCCGCCGCGCGCCAGGCGCAGGCGCGCCTCGCCAACGCCCCGGCGCCCTTCGCCGTGGCCCCCGAGGCCATGCCCGCAGGCCACAACAGCGCCTGGTTCGCCGCGCCGAAGGCCCCGCAGGCCGAGTACGCGGGCGGCTACGACCGCCAGTACGCCTCCGGGGCCCCCGAGGCAGCCGACGCCCCCGCCGAGGCCCGGGCCCCCCGCGCCGACCACCCGGAGGCCTTCGAGGCCCCCGGGGCCGCCGACTCCGACGAGGCGCACGACGCCCTCGACCAGGAGAAGTTCGAGGAGGCGGCGTACGAGGCGTACCACGCCCACGTGGAGGCGAACGGCGGCCACCCCACCGCCCAGCAGCTGGACCAGGCCCTGTCCGAGGACTACGGGTTCTTCCACCCGGACAGCGTCTCGGTCATCGACGCGATGATGCCGACCCTCAAGCAGCGCTACCAGCGCGGCCTGGAGAACAAGTTCATCTCCTGAGCCGGCCGGCACGCCCGCGCACGCGGAAGGGCCCGCACCCCCAGTGATCCGGGAGTGCGGGCCCTTCCGTCGTACGTGCCGGCCGGCTCAGGCCGCGAGCAGCGCCCGCACCCGGTCCGCGCCGACCGCGAGCAGCAGCGTGGGCAGGCGGGGGCCGGTCTCGCGGGTGACGAGCAGGCGGTAGAGCAGGGCGAAGAACTCGCGCTGGGCGACCTTCAGCTCCGGCGTCGGCTTGGCGTCGGGCTCCAGCCCGGCCATGACCTTCGGGACGCCGTAGACGAGGGTGGTGAGCCCGTCCAGCGACCAGTGGCTGTCGAGGCCCTCCAGCAGCATGGCCAGGGACCGGCGGCCCTCCTCGTCGAGGGAGGCGAGCAGCTCGGTGTCGGGCTCCTCGCGGACGAGGGTGCGCTGGTCGGCCGGGACCTGGGTGGTGATCCAGTTCTCGGCGCGGTCCAGGCGCGGGCGGACCTCGTCCAGGGAGGTCAGCGGCTGCGACGGGTCCAGGTCGGAGAGGATCCGCAGCGTCTGCTCGTCGTGTCCGGCGGTGATGTCGACGACCGACGCGAGGGTGCGGTACGGCATCGGGCGGGGGGTGCGGGGCAGCTCGTGCGAGGCCACGCGGACGGCGCGGGAGTGGGCGGCGGCGTCGGCCGGCAGCACGGTGCCGTCGGCGACCTTGGCCTCCAGCTTGTCCCACTCGTCGTACAGCCGCTGGATCTCCTGGTCGAAGGCGATCTTGAAGGACTGGTTGGGGCGGCGGCGGGCGTACAGCCAGCGCAGGAGCTGCGGCTCCATGATCTTCAGCGCGTCGGCCGGGGTGGGGACCCCGCCCTTGCTGGAGGACATCTTGGCCATGCCGCTGATGCCGACGAAGGCGTACATCGGGCCGATGGGCTGCTCGCCGCCGAAGAGGCCGACGATCTGGCCGCCGACCTGGAAGGAGGAGCCCGGGGAGGAGTGGTCGACGCCCGAGGGCTCGAAGACGACGCCCTCGTAGGCCCAGCGCATGGGCCAGTCGACCTTCCAGACCAGCTTGCCGCGGTTGAACTCGGACAGCTTGACGGTCTCGGTGAACTGGTCCTCGGTGCAGACGTAGGTCAGCTCGGTGGTCTCGTCGTCGTACGCGGTGACCTTGGTGAAGTCCTTGTCGCACTGGCCGCAGTACGGCTTGTACGGGAAGTACTCGGCACCCTCGGCGCTGCCGTCGTCCTCACCCGCGGCGCCGGAGCCCTCGGCGGCCTCGATCTCGGCCTCGTCGAGGGGCTTCTGCTGGGGCTTCTTGCCGCCCGGCTTCTGCTTGGTGCGGTACTGGTCGAGGACCGCGTCGATGTCGGCGCGGTGCTTCATCGCGAACAGGACCTGGTCGCGGTAGGCGCCGGAGGTGTACTGCTCGGTCTGGCTGATGGGGTCGTACTCGACGCCCAGCTCGGCCAGGGAGGCGACCATGGCGGCCTTGAAGTGCTCGGCCCAGTTCGGGTACGCGGAGCCCTCGGGGGCGGGCACGGAGGTCAGCGGGCGGCCGATGTGCTGGGCGTGGGACTCCTCGGTGACGCCGGGGATGCCCTTGGGGACCTTGCGGTAGCGGTCGTAGTCGTCCCAGGAGATGAGGTGACGGACCTCGTGGCCCCGGCGGCGGATCTCGTCCGCGACCAGGTGCGGGGTCATGACCTCGCGCAGGTTGCCCAGGTGGATCGGGCCCGAGGGGGAGAGGCCGGACGCGACGACGATGGTTTTGCCCGGGGCTCGGCGCTCCGCCTCTGCGATGACCTCGTCCGCGAAACGGGAGACCCAGTCGGTCTCTGTGCTGCTCTGCGCGCTCTGAGCCACGACACGTCCTTCTATCTCGAATGCTGGCTTCGGCCATTCTCCCAGACGGAAGGGGCCGCTCCGGGGTTGCTTCCGTCTGGTGATACGACGCCGATATGCCGAGAAGGGGACGGGCTCCGCGTGGGATACTCGGCACTTGTCGGAACACCCAAGTACACGCTCGGGCACAACCTCACAGGAACGGCAGCTCATGGCCTCGGTCCCTTCCCTCGCTTCCTCCGTCGAACAGCGCGTCTCGGACGCCCTCGCCTCCGCCCTGCCGGAGGCCGGTGCGGCCGACCCGCTGCTGCGACGAAGCGACCGGGCCGACTTCCAGGCCAACGGGATCCTGGCGCTCGCGAAGAAGGCCAAGGCCAACCCGCGCGAGCTGGCGACGACCGTGGTCGAGGCCATCCCCACGGGTGACCTGATCAAGGAGATCGAGGTCTCGGGCCCCGGCTTCCTTAACATCACCGTCTCCGACGAGGCGATCATCAAGACCCTCTCCGCGCGCGCCGCCGACGACCGGCTCGGCGTGCCGCTGTCCCCGTCCGCGGGCACCACGGTGATCGACTACGCGCAGCCGAACGTGGCCAAGGAGATGCACGTCGGCCACCTGCGCTCCGCCGTGATCGGCGCGGCGATGGTGGAGATCCTGGAGTTCACGGGCGAGAAGGTGGTCCGCCGCCACCACATCGGCGACTGGGGCACCCAGTTCGGCATGCTGATCCAGTACCTGCTGGAGCACCCGCACGAGCTGGACCACAAGGACGGGGAGGGCGAGGCGTCCGGCGAGGAGGCCATGTCGAACCTCAACCGCCTGTACAAGGCCTCGCGCGCGCTCTTCGACTCCGACGAGGAGTTCAAGACGCGGGCCCGGGCGCGGGTGGTGGACCTCCAGGCGGGCGACGAGGAGACCCTGGCCCTCTGGCAGCGGTTCGTGGACGAGTCGAAGATCTACTTCTACTCGGTCTTCAACAAGCTGGACATGGACATCCAGGACCCGGACGTGGTCGGCGAGTCCGGCTACAACGACATGCTGGCGGAGACCTGCAAGCTGCTGGAGGACTCGGGCGTGGCCGTCCGTTCCAACGGCGCGCTGTGCGTGTTCTTCGACGAGTACAAGGGCCCGGACGGCAACCCGACGCCGCTGATCGTCCAGAAGTCGGACGGCGGCTTCGGCTACGCCGCGACCGACCTGTCGGCGATCCGCGACCGCGTGGGCAACCTGAAGGCGGACACGCTGATCTACGTCGTGGACGCCCGGCAGGGGCTGCACTTCAAGATGGTCTTCGAGACGGCCCGCCGCGCCGGCTGGCTGAACGAGGACGTCAAGGCCGTGCAGCTGGCCTTCGGCACGGTCCTGGGCAAGGACGGCAAGCCGTTCAAGACCCGTGAGGGCGAGACGGTCCGGCTGGTGGACCTGCTGGACGAGGCGGTGGAGCGAGCCGCCTCCGTGGTCCGGGAGAAGGCCCAGGACCTCACGGAGGAGGAGATCGCCGAGCGCGGCGCCCAGGTGGGCATCGGCGCGGTGAAGTACGCCGACCTGTCGACGTCCGCGTCCCGCGACTACAAGTTCGACCTGGACCAGATGGTGTCGCTGACCGGCGACACGTCGGTGTACCTCCAGTACGCGTACGCCCGTATCCAGTCGATCCTGCGCAAGGCGGGCGAGGCCCGGCCGGCCGCGCACCCGGAGCTGGAGCTGGCGGCGTCGGAGCGCGGGCTGGGCCTGCACCTGGACGCGTTCGGCGAGCTGGTGGCGGAGGCCGCGGCGGAGTACGCCCCGCACAAGCTGGCCGCGTACCTGTACCAGCTGGCCTCGCTCTACACGGCCTTCTACGCGGAGTGCCCGGTCCTCAAGGCCGACACCCCGGAGCAGGTCGAGAACCGCCTGTTCCTGTGCGAGCTGACCGCCCGCACCCTGAACAAGGGCATGGCCCTCCTGGGCATCCGCACCCCCGAGAAGCTCTGACGCCTCGGGCAGGCAGAACACCGAGTGGCCCCCTCCCTGCCGGAGGGGGCCACTCGCTCTATTCCGGCCCGAACACCTCGATCTTGCATCGGGGACTGCCCGACCGTGCGATCCGCGCGTCACAGGTGACCAGCGGGACCTGCAACCCCTCCGCGAGGGCGACATACGTGGCGTCGTAAGCGGACAGGTCCGCGTACAACTCGCGCACTCGGGGCAGGACGGGCACGTGCTCCATCCGCCGGACCGGCAGGGCTGCGAAGTCGTCCCAGGCCGCGTCCAGCTGGGCGTCGGTGAGCTTGCCTCCACGGTGCCTGCCGAGAAGTGCATGGGCGACTTCCACGTCGAGCAGGTGTGGCGCCGCCAACCGTTCGCCCAGCACCCGTTCCCTGAGCGTTTCACCGACCGGTCCCGCGTCGGCCACCAGCATGACGACCGCACTCGCGTCGATCACGATCATTCGCGCCGCCGCCCTGCGTCCAGGTCCGCGAGCACCTCGTCCGCGCTCAACCGGGCCGATACGCGCGCCCGGATCCGGGTGACGACGTCCTCCATCGACGGTGTGGCCGCCTCCTCCTCCAACAGGGTGCGGGCGTAGGCCTGCAGGGACTGGCGGCTTCGGGCGGCTCGTATTTTCAGCTCGGCGAGCGCCTCGTCGGACAGATCACGCACGTAGAGAGTGGCCATGCAACAAGAGTAGTCGCACTGCCAGCATTCTGCTGGCAAATGAGCCCTCCCCTCGCCGTTCGGCCGGGCAATACCAAGCGGTAGCGTCCCGTTCACACAGCCCTCTTACGTTCGGCGCGACCGTGCCGAACACCCGAGGGGAATCTCCCGCACATGCGCCGCAGACCGTTGAAGACGCTCACCGTCCTGGCCATAGCCAGCGCCGTGGCCGCCGGCACCGCAGTCACCGCGAACTCCGCTCCCCAGCAGAGCGACTCGCACCAGGACATCAGGAACGTCATCTACCTGCTCGGTGACGGCATGGGCCGCACCCACGTGACGGCCGCGCGCGACCGGTTCGTGGGCGCCGGCGGCAAGCTCACCATGGAGACCCTCCCGAACACGGGCGCGGTCGCCACCTACGCCGTCGAGAAGAACAGCGCGAAGCCGTCCCTGGTCACCGACTCGGCCAGCTCCGCGACCGCCTGGGCCTCCGGCGTGAAGACCTACAACGCGGCCATCGGCGTGGACGCGTACGAGAAGAAGGTCGGCACGCTGATGGAGCAGGCCCACGCGGCCGGCTTCGCCACGGGCAACGTCTCCACCGCCGAGATCACCGACGCCACCCCGGCCGCCCAGTTCAGCCACGCGCTGCTGCGCGGCTGCCAGGGCCCGGTCTACTCGGACGCCGCCTGCCTCCCCAAGAAGGACGACGGCAGCTACGAGGCGGCCCCGGCCGACAAGACGCTGATCACGCCGATCGCCGAGCAGATCGCCCGCAACGGCACCGCCGACGTCATCCTCGGCGGCGGCCTGGCCCGCTTCGAGCCGGACGACCAGAAGGCCCTCCAGGCGCAGGGCTACCAGGTCCTCGGCAGCTTCGGCGACCCGAGCCTGCCCGCGCAGACGGCGGCCAGCCAGAAGGTCGCCACCAAGGCGGACCTGGACAAGGCCAGCGGCAAGAAGGTCATCGGCCTGTTCAACCGCGGCAACCTGACCGTGGAGCACAACAAGGCGGCCCTGCCGGCCGACGCCGCGCAGAAGCAGGAGCCCTCGCTCGCGGACATGACCCGCAAGTCGATCCAGCTGCTGAACGACCGCAAGCAGGGCGGCTCGTACGACCGCGGCAAGCCGAAGAAGGGCTTCTACCTCCAGGTCGAGGGCGCCCAGATCGACAAGCGCTCGCACGCGAACGACGCCGCGCAGACCCTCGACGAGGTCAAGGCGTTCGACGACGCGGTCAAGGCCGCCTACGAGTTCGCGAAGAAGGACGGGCACACCCTCGTGGTCGTCACGGCGGACCACGAGTGCGCCGGCTTCAACATCATCGAGAAGGGCACCTACACCAACGCCGAGGCCGTGGCGCCCCCGGCCAACACGGACTCCGGCAACCCGGCCAACAACAGCGTCCCCTCGCGTTCCTCCTCGGGCGCCAAGGACCCGGTCCGCTCCAGCGGCATCGTCAACGGCGCGGGTGCCGGTGACACGAAGAACTTCGCCCCGGCGACCTTCCGCACCCCGGACGACCCGAAGGACGTCAAGGACGGCAGCCCCGAGGCCAGCCTGTGGCTGACCTACCTGTCCGGCAACCACACCGGTGCCGACGTCCCGATCTTCGCCTACGGCCCGGGCGGCAACGCCTTCGCCACCAGCCAGATCAACACCGAGCTGTACGGCAAGCTGTACCGCTCGCTGTTCGGCCGCTCTCCGCAGCAGCACTGATCCCCGGCCGGCCGGGGCCGGGGGCGCACTCCCCCGGCCCCGGCCGGCCGCTTTTCCCCCAGGAGCACCCCCGATGTCGCCGATGTACCTCCCCCGCGCGGCCGCCGCCGTCACCGCCGTGGCCGCCCTCCTCACGCTGGCCACCGGCTGCTCGGGCGCCGGGGCCCCCTCCGCCGCCGAGGACCCCGCCCCGGCCGCCGCCGCCCCGGTGTCGCTGCCCGCCCCGCGCAGCGCGCCCGCCCCGGCCGCCGTCCTCACCCCGGCCCCGGCGGCGGGTGAGGTCCGCACCGCGCAGGGCCCGTTCACGGACCGCGTGAAGCTGACGGACCTGCGCCTGACCGCCGCCCCCGCCGTCACCGGCCACCTCGCCATCAGCTCGGACGTCAGCGACACCCTGGCCCTGGAGCTCGCCGCCGCCTACTACGACGCGCAGGGCCGCCTCCTGGGCACCGGCACCTTCCAGTACCAGGAGGAGGGAGAGGACGCGCACGCCCAGGAGCACCACGACGGCCCCCGCGCGGCCGGCGACGGCATCGACTTCACCGTCCCCGCCGACCACCTCACGGGCACGCCGGCGGCCGCGGTCCTCTCGATCCCGGTCCTGGTGAACGAGTAGCGCCGGCAAGCCGCCGGTCAGCCGAGGATGCGCCTGACCGGCTGACCGGTGATACGGGCGATGGTCTCGAAGTCCGCGTCCTGGTGGAGGACCGTCAGCCCGTGCTGCCGGGCGATGGCCGCGACGAGCAGGTCGACCGGGCTGGCGCACTGGTGCGCACCCGCGTCGGCGAGTTCGCGCTGGAGGGCGGCGGTGTCCTGCCAGACGGCGTCCAGCGCCACCCGGTAAGGGAAGGTCTCCTTCAGGAGGCCGTCGGCTTCGTAGTACGCGGGACGGCCGCCCACCGCCCGCAGGAACTCCTGGCGGACGGGCTCACAGATGCCCACGAGGCCCGAAGCGACCGTGCCGTCCCATTCCGGATCCGACTGGCCCCGGTAGAAGCGCACCAGCGCGCTCGTATCGATCAGGAAGCTCTCGCTCACGCAGCCGACTGCCCCTCGCCTTCGCCGCTCTCCGCCGCGTAGCCGATCGATCCGAAATCGATCTCGCCGTCGGAGACCATCTGCCGCATGCGCTCCACGGCGGCGGCACGGCGGCGGCGGTCGGCGATCTCCCGCAGTGCGGCGTTGACGGTGTCCTTCTTCGTCGTGGTGCCCAGGTGCCGGGCGGCCTCCGCAAGAGCCTCGTCATCCAGGTCGATCACGGTTCTGGACATGAATGCCTCCGGATCATGAGTACGGACTGGAGCACGCGTATATCCAATTCCAAAAAATGATATACCACCCCCACGCTCATCGTGACCGGTATCACAGGGAACGTTCCCCCGGCCCGCCGCCTCCTCAAGGTGTCGGCAACCGGCACACCGAGGGGGACCCCGCATGCACACGGACGACACCGCACGCCGCAGGACCGGAACCGCGCTCGCGGCGCTGCTCGCCGCCGACGGGCTGGCGCACCTGTACTGGGCCACCGGCGCCACCTGGCCCGCCCCCGACGAGCGGACCCTGTCCCTGGCCGTACTGGGCACGGAGGTGTCCTTCGGGCCGCCGGTCGTCCTGCCCCTGGCCGCACTCACCCTCACCGCCGGGGCCGCCGTCCTCGCGCACTCCCGCGGCCGCGGCGGCCGGGCCACCCGGGCCGTCACCGGCGCGGTCGCGGCGGGCCTGGCCGTACGGGGCCTCGCGGGCCTGGGCTGGGCCGCCGGGATCCTCCCCAGCCCGGCCGGCAGCCCCTTCCCCACGCTCAACCTCCTCCTCTACACCCCCGCCTGCCTGGGCTTCGGCTGGGCGGCCGCGCGGCTGGCGCGCGCCAGATGACCCCGGCCGACCGCGAACGCGGCATCACCCTCGCCCGCGCCGCGCGCGCCGGGAACACCCTCGCGCTGCACGAGCTGCTCGACCACCTCACCCCGTACGTCACCCGCATCTGCACGCCCATCGCCCTCACGGACGGCCCGGACGCCGCACAGGAGGCGCTGCTGGCCGTGTTCACCGCCCTGCGCACGCTGCGCGACCCCGAGGCCCTGTACGGGTGGGTGCGGGCCATCGCCGTCCGCGAGGCCGTCCGCACGGCCCAGCGCGCCTCCCGCGCCCGACCGGCCCCCGACCTCACCGACGTCCCGGCCAAGGGTGACCCGCACCTCGCCGCCGACATCGACGACGTCCTGGCCCGCCTCTCCCCCGCCCACCGCGCGGTGCTCGTCCTGCGGGACGTGGAGGGCCTGGACGAGGAGGCCGCGGCCGCCGTCCTGAACATCCCGGCCGGCACCGCCAAGTCCCGCCTCCACCGGGCCCGTTCCAGCTTCCGAAAGGCATGGTCCGCATGACGCCGCACGAGATCGACGACGTCCACCGCCTGCGCGTCATGGCGGCCGGGGTACGCGGCGCGAAGGTCGTGGAACGGGTCCTCCCGGCCCCCTTCGAGGAGGTCTGGCCGGTCATGGCCGGCCTGGACTTCCTCCCCGACCTCGGCCACACCCGCCTGCTGTCCGCCCAGGGCGACCGGATCGAGCTCCTGGCCCGCAGCAGGTACGGCTTCCGCGCCCACCTGCGGGGGTTCCGCCGACCGGGCTGGTGCTGGCTCCAGAGCCGCTTCCTCCTGGTCGGCCTGGCCGCCGCCCCCGTCCCGGGCGGCACCCGCATCGCCCTGACGGGCGGCGTCCGCGTCCCGACCCGAGCGGCGGTCATCCCCTTCGGCACCCTCCCGGAACTGACGACGGCCGCCACCCGCCTGACGACCCGCGTCACGGGCACGCACGGCGTCAGCAGTGGTAGCGGGCCTGGGCGACCTCCACGGCCCCGTCCCTGATGCGGTACACGAGGCGGTGCTTGTCGGTGATCCGCCGGGACCACCACCCTCGTTCGCCGAGATCGGCTCGGGCTCACCTCCCACTCCACAGTCGTACGGCCTCACCGCACCAGTCGCCGCCTTCACGGGCTCGGCCGACAGGCGTCGGAGCGGAACTCGGCCCATACGACCTTTCCGGGCGAGCGGGGCAGCACGCCCCACAGGTCGGAGACGGCCTCCACGATCCGCAGCCCGGTCCCGGGCGTGATCCGCGACCGCCCGGGCCCGCTGTCGTGCACCTCGACGCGCAGGCAGCACCCGAAGTTCAGCAGCCGCACCCGGTACGACCGCCCTCGCGGCACCCCGTACCGCAGGGCGTTGGCCGCCAGCTCACTGACGCACAGCACGACGTCGTCCACCCGGCCGGCGGCGTCCCAGTTCGCGAGCGTCTCGCGCGTGAAGTTCCGCGCGGAGGAGACCGTTTGGTAGGCCCGCGGGAACAACCGCTCGCGCAGGAGGCCGGGTTGAGTATTTAGGTTCACGGGACGAGCGTCGCGCGGAGTGACTAGCGTGTGACAGTGAGCCCACCCGTACTCTGTGATGAGTACGGGTGGGCGGCGGATATTCCATGTCCGAAGGCGGGGAGTTCATCGCCATGCCACCGAAGAAGCGCCCCAGGCCCAACGCGACGACGATGAAGATGGTCGGCAAGCAGGTAGCCGGCGCCCGGCTTGCCAAGGGCCTGACCCAGAAACAGCTCGCCGACCTGGTCAAGGTGGACGAGGAGACCGTCGGCTCCATCGAGCAGGGCCGCCGCGCCCTCATGCCGCACATCGCCGAACTACTCGACTTCCACCTGGCCCTGCCGGGCACCCTGACCGTCGCGGCCAATGAGATGCCCTCCGTCGACGTGATCCCACCGTGGGCTCAGGAGTACATGGAGCTGGAGAAACGGGCCATCGCCCTGTCCTGGTACGACAACCAGGTCGTCCCGGGCCTGCTCCAGCCCGAGTGCTACGCCCGCGCCGTCTTCGCCTGCCGCGTCCCCGCTTACCACCAGGAGAAGATCGACGCGCTCACGGCCGACCGACTGGACCGGCAGAAGATACTGCACCGCACGACGCCGCCGACTCTGAGCTTCGTGATCTGGGAACCCGTCGTCCGCCAGCGCATCGGCGGGCCGGAGGTGTACCGGGAGCTGCTGCGGCACCTGATCGCCTGCATGGAACTTCCGGACATGTCGGTCCAGGTGCTGCCCCTGGACCAGCCCGTGCACGCGGCCCTCGACGGCCCCTTCATCCTCCTGGAAACCCACAACCACCAGCACGTTGGCTACACGGAAGGCCAACGAGGCAGCCACCTCGTCTCCGACCAGAACGAGGTCAGCATCCTGGCGCGCAAGTATGCGATGCTGCGGACGCAGGCCCTCAACACACAGCAGACACGGGGCCTGTTGGACCGCCTGCTAGGAGAGCTATGAGCACCGAACTCACGTGGTTCAAGTCGAGCTACAGCGGCAGCGAAGGCGGCGCGTGCCTCGAAGTGGCCACCACCCCCACCACCGTCCACGTCCGGGACTCCAAGGTCGAGGACGGTCCCGTCCTCGACCTCGGTCCCGCCAGCTGGGCGGCGCTCACCGGCTGGGTCAGCGGGTGATCGGGTACGACGTGCGCCCGGACGCGTCGTCGATCTCGTTGTGCGCCTTGCTGAGCAACTGTTCCTTCATGTCGTTCAGCGCACGGGCCGCCGCGATCTCCTCGCCCACCCGCGGCTGATTACCGTCACTGGGGTGGCGGCTGGCGTACCCGTGCCCGCGGATCTCACTCCCGTCCGGGAGCCGGACCAGGGCCGCCGCGCGGGTGCGCTTGGGATCCTCCTGGAACTCCATCTCCACATGCCATCCGACGGCATCCTTCATGACGATCACCTCCGTGGCCGCTGAATTCCAGCGTGCACCCGGCGGAGCCCCCGCGCATCAGGTCCACTGCCTGGAGGCGGCCTGGCCCGGGAGCGGCTTGCCGATCAGGGCGAGCGGGATGAAGAAGTTGACCTGGCTGATCGCGAGGACGAGGGTCGTCAGGGCCTTCTCGTCGTAGTGCTCCGCCGCCTCCGCGAACACCTCGTCCGACACCCGCTCGGTGCCGGCCGCCGGGGCCGTCAGGACCGCCTCGACCAGGGCCAGCGCCGCCCGCTCGGCCGGGGTGAAGCACAGGGCGTCCGCCCAGGAGGAGACGGCGGTGATGCGCGCCTCGGTCTCGCCGGCGGCGCGCAGGGCGTCGGTGTGCATCGTCGTCAGGTAGGTGTTGGCGACGATCTGGCCCGCCCGCAGGTGCACCAGGGAGATCGTGGACTGCGGGACCGTGCCGTTGCCGATCACCTTGAACATCATCCCGGTCAGCGCGCCGAGGTCGGGCAGCGTCTTCACGGGGTTGGACATGCGGGAGCGGGGAGTCTCGGTCATGATCGGCTTCCTTCGTCGGCGTCAGCGTGTGTTCTCACCGCACTGACCCCTCCCGCGAGGCGAATGTGACAGCCCGGGCGAAAAAAATCCGGGGCGGGGGGGTCCAGATACGGACAACCCCCCGCCACCGGAGGTCACCGCTCGTTGCGCAGCCAGCCCGCGACCTCGGTCGCCCAGTACGTCAGGATCGTGTCCGCGCCCGCCCGCTTGATGCCGAGGAGGGTCTCCAGGATGGCCCGGTCGCGCTCGATCCAGCCCTTCTCCGCGGCCGCCTCGACCATCGCGTACTCGCCGCTGATCTGGTACGCCGCCACCGGCACGTCCACGGCCTCGGCGACCCGGTGCAGGATGTCCAGGTACGGGCCCGCCGGCTTGACCATGACCATGTCGGCGCCCTCCTCGAGGTCCAGCGCCAGCTCGCGCAGGGACTCGCGGGCATTCGCCGGGTCCTGCTGGTAGGTCTTGCGGTCGCCCTGGAGGGAGGAGGCGACGGCCTCGCGGAAGGGGCCGTAGAAGGCGGAGGAGTACTTGGCCGTGTAGGCGAGGATCGCCACGTCCTCGTGGCCCGTCTCGTCCAGCGCGTCGCGGATCACCCCGACCTGGCCGTCCATCATCCCGCTCGGGCCCACGACGTGGACGCCCGCGTCGGCCTGGACCTGGGCCATCTCCGCGTACCGCTCCAGCGTCGCGTCGTTGTCGACGCGGCCGTTCTCGTCCAGGACCCCGCAGTGGCCGTGGTCGGTGTACTCGTCCAGGCACAGGTCCGACATGATCACCAGGTCGTCGCCGACCTCGGCCCTCACGTCGCGGATCGCCAGCTGGAGGATGCCGTCCGGCTCGGTGCCCGCCGTACCCAGCGCGTCCTTGTTCTCGTCCGCCGGGACCCCGAAGAGCATGATCCCCGACACGCCCGCCTCGACCGCCTCCACGGCCGCCTTCCGCAGCGTGTCCCGGGTGTGCTGGACCACGCCCGGCATCGCCGAGATCGGCAGGGGCTCGCTGATGCCCTCCCGGACGAACGCCGGCAGGATCAGGTCCGAGGGGTGCAGGCGGTACTCGGCGACCATCCGCCGCATCGCCGGGGTGGTGCGCAGCCGGCGGGGCCGGGAGCCGGGGAAGGATCCGTACGCGCTCATCTTCGTGGTCGCCTCTTCGAGCATCGACAGCAGTCGCCCCCAAGCCTAGGCCGTCCCTCCCGGACGCCCGCGCCCAGTCCTGCGGCCCGTCGGCCGGCGCCGTGAGGACGCCCGGGTCCAGCACGACCGGCCCGTGCCACGGAGTGCCGGCCGGACACGCCGAAGGGGCCCGGGCGCTCTGCGCACCCGGGCCCCTCCCGTCCCTAAAGCGGCCGGCGCCGCTAAGGCACTCACGTCGTACGACGGCGCCGCGCGCCGGGACGGCGCTCGCTCGGCCGGGCCACGGCCTCGCCGGCCTCCTTGGCCGCCTCGCGGCGGGCCTCCCCGTACGCGGCCAGCGCCTCGGCCAGCTTGCCCACGCTCGGCTCCGGCGACAGCACGTCCACGCGCAGCCCGTGCTCCTCGGCCGTCTTGGCCGTCGCCGGCCCGATACAGGCGATGACGGTCACGTTGTGCGGCTTGCCCGCGATGCCGACCAGGTTGCGCACCGTCGAGGAGGACGTGAAGAGAACGGCGTCGAAGCCGCCGCCCTTGATCGCCTCACGGGTGTCCGCCGGCGGCGGCGAGGCGCGCACGGTCCGGTAGGCCGTGACGTCGTCGACCTCCCAGCCCAGCTCGATCAGCCCGGCCACCAGCGTCTCGGTGGCGATGTCGGCGCGCGGCAGGAAGACGCGGTCGATCGGGTCGAAGACCGGGTCGTACGGCGGCCAGTCCTCCAGCAGACCGGCGGCCGACTGCTCACCGCTCGGCACCAGGTCCGGCTTCACACCGAACTCGACCAGCGCGGCCGCGGTCTGCTCGCCGACCGCGGCGACCTTGATGCCCGCGAAGGCACGCGCGTCGAGCCCGTACTCCTCGAACTTCTCCCGCACCGCCTTGACGGCGTTCACCGAGGTGAAGGCGATCCACTCGTAGCGGCCCGTCACCAGGCCCTTGACCGCCCGCTCCATCTGCTGCGGGGTGCGCGGCGGCTCCACGGCGATGGTCGGCACCTCGTGCGGCACCGCGCCGTACGAACGCAGCTGGTCGGAGAGCGAAGCGGCCTGCTCCTTGGTGCGCGGCACGAGCACCCGCCAGCCGAACAGCGGCTTCGACTCGAACCAGGCCAGCTCCTCGCGGCGCGCGGCGGCGCCCTGCTCACCGACCACGGCTATCACCGGCCGGGAGCCCTCGGGGGAGGGGAGCACCTTGCCCTGCTTGAACACCTGCGCGATCGTGCCCAGGGTGGCGGTCCAGGTCCGCTGCCGGGTCGTCGTACCGCCCACGGTCACCGTCAGCGGGGTCTCCGGCTTGCGGCCGGCCGACACCAGCTCGGCGGCCGCGGCGGCGACCGTCTCCAGCGTGGCGGAGACGACCACGACGCCGCCCTCGCCGGCGCCCACCTCGGCCCAGCAGCGCGGCGAGGCGTGCCGGGCGTCCACGAAGCGCACGTCCGCGCCCTTGTCCCCGCGCAGCGGCACACCCGCGTACGCGGGCACGCCGACGGCGGTCGCGACACCCGGGACGACCTCGAAGGGGATCCCCTCGTTCGCGCAGGCCAGCATCTCGGCGGCGGCGTTCCCGTCGAGCCCCGGGTCGCCGGTGACGGCACGGACGACCCGCCTGCCGGAGCGCGCGGCCTCCATGACAAGATTGGCGGCGTCGCGGATCACCGGGACCCCGGCGGCGGCTGACTTCTCGTCAGCGACCGTCAGCTGCGGCGTGTCGACGCCCGCGCGCGCGTGGGTCCGTACGACGTCGAGCACCTCGGGCTCGGCGACCAGTACGTCCGCGGCGGCGAGCGCCTCGACAGCGCGCAGCGTCAGCAGACCCGGGTCACCGGGGCCGGCACCCAGGAAGGTGACCAGCCCCTGGACCGCGACGGCCGGGAACGCGGAGGGGGTGGGGCTTGAGGGGTTCAAAGGGATCGCTCCCCCATCAGACCGGCCGCGCCCTTGGCCAGCATCTCGTCCGCGAGTTCGCGGCCGAGCGCCATGGCCTCGTCGTACGACTGGGGCACGGGACCGGTGGTGGACAGCTGCACCAGCGTGGAACCGTCGAGGGTTCCCACGACACCACGCAGGCGCATTTCATTGACAATCTGGCCGTCGGCGAGGGCGCCGACGGGCGCGCTGCAGCCGGCCTCCAGGGCCGCGAGCAGGGCACGCTCCGCGGTCACCGCGGCCCGGGTGTACGGGTCGTCGAGCTGACCGAGCGCGGCGATCAGCTCCGTGTCGGACGCCAGGCACTCCACGGCCAGGGCTCCCTGGCCGGGCGCGGGCAGCACGTTGTCGACCGACAGCAGGTCGGTCGCCTCGTCACCGCGCCCGATCCGGTTCAGTCCGGCGGCGGCCAGCACGACCGCGTCGAGCTCACCGTCCCGCACGAACTGGATCCGGGTGTCGACGTTGCCGCGGATGGCGACGCATTCGACCGACTTCCCCAGCTGCCTCGCGTACGCGTTCAGCTGGGCCATCCGGCGCGGCGAGCCGGTACCGACCCGGGCGCCGTCGGGCAGCTCCTCGAAGGTCAGCCCGTCGCGCGCCACGAGGGCGTCGCGCGGGTCCTCCCGCTTCGGCATAGCCGCGATGACCAGCTCGTCGGGCTGCGCGGTCGGCAGGTCCTTCAGCGAGTGCACGGCGAAGTCGACCTCGCCGCGCACGAGCGCGTCGCGCAGGGCGGTGACGAACACGCCGGTGCCGCCGATCTGCGCGAGGTTCTCGCGGGACACGTCGCCGTACGTCGTGATCTCCACGAGCTCCACGGGCCGGCCGGTGACCGCCCGGACCGCCTCGGCGACGTGCCCGGACTGGGACATGGCCAGCTTGCTGCGCCGCGTGCCAAGCCTGAGGGGCTGGTCGGGACGTGAGTTCATGATGCCCGTCCTGGGTCGTCGTTCTTCGGATCGGCCGCGTCCGCCCGGCTGACGGATGCCACCGTCTGAGGGTCGAGGTCGAAGAGTTCACGCAGCGCCTCGGCGTACCCGGCGCCGCCGGGCTCGCTCGCGAGCTGCTTCACGCGCACGGTCGGCGCGTGGAGGAGCTTGTCGACGACGCGGCGCACGGTCTGGGTGACCTCCGCGCGCTGACGTTCGTCGAGGTCGGGTACCCGCCCGTCGAGCCGTGCCACCTCCATGGCGACGACCTCGGCGGCCATCGCCCGCAGGGCGACGACGGTGGGGGTGATGTGCGCGGCCCGCTGGGCGGCCCCGAACGCGGCCACCTCCTCGGCCACGATCCCGCGCACGGCGTCGACGTCGGCGGCCATGGGCGCGTCCGCGCTCGCCTCGGCGAGGCTCTCGATGTCGACGAGCCGCACGCCCGGGATCCGGTGCACGGCGGCGTCGATGTCCCGGGGCATGGCCAGGTCGAGCAGCGCCAGTCGCACGGGGGCCGTGCCGGCGTGACTCCGGCTCCCCCGCCGGGGCTGCCGCTGCGCGGCGGCCTCCCCCTGATCGGCCCAGGCCCCGTGCAGTTCGAGCGAGCTCGCGTCCACCCCGGTGAGAGCCGAGCGCCCGTCCCCGACGGGCACGTCCACGGGACAGCCGTCGGCGGCCGGAGGAACGATGGTCCGCGCCGCCCCGGCGTCGGCCAGCCGCCGCCCGCCTTCGGCGGCGGCCACGAGCCGCGCCAGAACATCGGCATCAATCCCGGCCACATCCAGCCCCGCCGGCGTTTGAGGCGCGGGGGTCTGGGGGCGGAGCCCCCAGGGGGCCTGGGGCGCAGCCACAGTTTCGGAAAGGGGCGGGGTGGGGGAGAGCCCCGCAGGGCCCGACACGGCTGCGGCCACGTCGTCCCCGGTCAGCACCAGCCCGGTGGCCCCCGTACAGGACACCACCACATCGGCGAGCGCCAGCTCATCGGCCACCGCGGACATCGGCACGGCCCGCGCGACAACACCGGTGCCCGAGGCAACCAGAATCTCCGCGAGACGCTCCGCCCGCTCCGCGGTCCGGTTTGCCACGGCGATCTCCGCGACCCCCACCCGCGCGAGCGTGGCGGCGGCCAGCGAGGACATCGACCCGGCGCCGATCACCAGCGCCCGCTTCCCGGCGGCCCAGTCCGCGACCGGCTCCCGCACGGCCAGCTGTTCCAGACCGAAGGTCACCAGCGACTGCCCGGCCCGGTCGATCCCGGTCTCCGAGTGCGCCCGCTTCCCGACCCGCAGCGCCTGCTGGAAGAGGTCGTTGATCAGCCGCCCGGCGGTGTGCAGCTCCTGCCCCAGCGCCAGCGCGTCCTTGATCTGCCCGAGGATCTGCCCCTCGCCCACGACCATCGAGTCCAGCCCGCACGCCACCGAGAACAGGTGGTGCACCGCCCGGTCCTCGTAGTGGACGTACAGGTAGGGGGTGAGCTCCTCCAGCGCGACCCCGCTGTGCTGGGCCAGCAGCGTGGACAGCTCGGCGACACCGGCGTGGAACTTGTCCACGTCGGCGTACAGCTCGATCCGGTTGCAGGTGGCCAGCACCGTGGCCTCGGCCGCCGGCTCGGCGGCCAGGGTGTCGTGCAGCAGCTTGACCTTGGCGTCGGCGGACAGCGAGGCCCGCTCCAGCACGCTCACGGGCGCGCTGCGGTGGCTCAGGCCAACGACGAGCAGACTCATGCCGGCATCACCGCCGGGACGTCACCCTCGGGCCCGTTCTTGCGCGCGGTGGCCGCGCCCCGCCCGGCCGGCGGCTCGACGGCGGCGGCCGGAGCCGCCCCGGTCCCACCGGCACCGGTACCCGCACCCGCAGCCGCGCTCGCGCCCGCACCGGAAACGGGGGCCTCCGCGGCCGCGCCCGTCTCCTCGCCGGCCTTGCGCTGCTCGTGGAACGCGAGGATCTGGAGCTCGATCGACAGGTCGACCTTGCGCACGTCGACGCCCTCCGGCACCTGGAGCACGGTCGGCGCGAAGTTCAGGATGGAGGTCACACCGGCGGCGATCAGCCGCTCGCTGACCTGCTGCGCGGCGCCCGCCGGGGTCGCGATGACCCCGATGGAGACGCCGTTCTCCTCGATGATCTTCTCCAGGTCGTCGGTGTGCTGCACGGGCATGCCGGCCACCGGCTTCCCGGCCATGGCCGGATCGGCGTCGATCAGCGCGGCCACGCGGAAGCCGCGCGACGCGAAACCGCCGTAGTTGGCCAGGGCGGCGCCGAGGTTGCCGATGCCGACGATGACGACGGGCCAGTCCTGGGTCAGCCCGAGCTCGCGGGAGATCTGGTAGACGAGGTACTCGACGTCGTAGCCCACGCCACGGGTGCCGTAGGAGCCGAGATACGAGAAGTCCTTGCGCAGCTTCGCCGAGTTGACTCCGGCGGCGGCCGCGAGCTCCTCGGAGGAGACCGTGGGCACCGAGCGCTCGGAGAGCGCGGTGAGCGCGCGCAGGTACAGCGGAAGCCGGGCGACAGTGGCCTCGGGAATACCTCGGCTGCGGGTCGCCGGTCGGTGAGTTCGGCCAGTTGCCACGATGCTCCTGCGGGATGAGCGGGGCTGTAGGCGGCCTCTTGTCCCAGGACCGCCCCGTCGGAAGCAGGCTATGTCTTTGTGAACGCGTGCACAAAGATTGTGTCCGCTTTGTCCGAGCAAAGTGACCGGGGTCACGCAGGCCGGGCGCACGGGGCCGGAACCGGGAACGGGCCGAACCCGTTCAAATCCCGAGGGGGGCAAAGCGGTACACACTCCTCATCGATACGCCCCCGAGTCCCCATAAATCGCCCATGATGGTAACGGCCCGGAGGGTCAGGCTCCCAATGCCTTCCGGAGGCGCTCGGGGTTCACCCTCCAGAAGGTGTGCTGTTCGCCGTCCACGAGCACGACCGGAATCTGTTCCCAGTGCTTGCGGTAGAGCTCCTCGTCCTGCGAGATGTCCTTCTTCTCCCACTGCGCCCCGGTCTCGGCGCACACCTTCTCGATCACTTCCTGGGCGTCGTCGCACAGATGGCACCCCGGCTTCCCGATGAGCGTCACCATCCGCTCGTCGGGACGCTTCTTTTCCTTACGGCGCAGCAAAGGGCTCATGCCGCCATTGTCCCGCGCCCCGGCGGTACGCCCGAAGAGTTAACCGCCCCGTTTCCCGGCGGTTCGGGAACTCCCGAACACAATGGCTATGCTCGCGTCATGGCCGCTCTGGGATGGCTCACCCCCCGTAGACGCTCCGCGACAGCACGCAGCGTGCTGGCAGGCGAGGCCTCGGCCGAGGCCGCCCGCAAGACCGCGCTGTCCGAAGCCCCGCCACAGGACGCCCCGGCGGAGCCGCAGGCGCCCGGGAGAGCAAGCGGAACCGGAACCGAAGCCGCCACCGCACCCGAGGCCGACGCGCACGGGGCGGAGGCAGAGCCCGCGTTCCCCGTACCCGGCGACGACCTCGCCGCCGCCTTCTTCGACCTCGACAACACCGTCATGCAGGGCGCCGCGATCTTCCACTTCGGCCGCGGCCTCTACAAGCGCGAGTTCTTCCGCCGCCGCGAACTGGCCCGCTTCGCCTGGCAGCAGGCCTGGTTCCGGCTCGCCGGGGTCGAGGACCCCGAGCACATGCAGGACGCCCGTGACAGCGCCCTGTCCATCGTCAAGGGCCACAAGGTCTCCGAACTGATGTCGATCGGCGAGGAGATCTACGACGAGTACATGGCCGAGCGGATCTGGCCGGGCACCCGCGCCCTGGCCCAGGCCCACCTCGACGCCGGCCAGAAGGTCTGGCTCGTCACCGCCGCCCCCGTCGAGACCGCCACGATCATCGCCCGCCGCCTCGGCCTGACCGGCGCCCTGGGCACCGTCGCCGAGTCCGTGGACGGCGTCTACACCGGCCGCCTCGTCGGCGAGCCGCTGCACGGCCCGGCCAAGGCCGAGGCGGTGCGCGCGCTGGCCGCCGCCGAGGAGCTGGACCTCGAACGCTGCGCGGCGTACAGCGATTCCCACAACGACATCCCGATGCTGTCATTGGTCGGGCATCCGTACGCGATCAATCCCGACACAAAACTGCGCAAGCATGCCCGTGCGCACGACTGGCGGCTGCGCGACTATCGGACCGGACGCAAGGCCGTGAAGGTCGGCGTCCCGGCCGCCGCCGGAGTCGGCGCGATCGCGGGCGGCGCGGCCGCCGCGATCGCCCTCCACCGCCGCCGCAAGTAGCGACACCGGGCCCCGCCCCGCCCCCGGGGCGGGGCGGCGGCCATTCGCTCCCCTCTACCCGCGCCGTCGGCGCACCACTCCGGCCTGCCCGACTCGGTCGCGGACCCCCCGGAAGCTTCCATTCCGCGCATCCAAGTGATCAATAACCGATCACCATCCCGCACTGAATATGCCCTCGACACGCAACAGAAGTGTCGGAACCGGTGATTTCAGCAACTGGGTGTAGCGCTGCCTGTACGAAGCGTTATTCTCCTCAAACGCATGCCGCCGCCCGCCTGTCGCCACGACGGGTGAACGGTCCCGCACTGCACGTGATGGAAGCTCTGCCTCTGGGAGTCCCGTGTACCCACCTGTCGGGGTTGACGCCTCGGGCCTGGCTACGCTGCGCGCAACGGTCCTCGACCACCTGCGCGGCTTCGTCCCCACCGCGTACGCCGTCCCCGCCTTCGCCGCCGTCCCTGCCGGCCTCGGCCCGGCCGGCCCCTGCTACGCCCTGACCGACGGCGGGGCGACGGTCGGCAGACGCGGTCGCGCCAGCGCGGGGTCCGCCGCCGGCGGCGGCACGAGCGCGCCCACCGCCCGCCGCCCCACGGCGGACAGCGACCAGGCCCGCATGATGGACCTGGTCGAACGCGCCCAGGCGGGCGAGGCCGAGGCCTTCGGCCGCCTGTACGACCAGTACAGCGACACGGTGTACCGCTACATCTACTACCGCGTCGGCGGCAAGGCGACCGCGGAGGACCTCACCAGTGAGACCTTCCTGCGCGCGCTGCGCCGCATCTCCACCTTCACCTGGCAGGGGCGCGACTTCGGCGCCTGGCTGGTGACCATCGCGCGGAACCTGGTGGCGGACCACTTCAAGTCCAGCCGCTTCCGCCTGGAGGTCACCACCGGCGAGATGCTCGACGCCAACGAGGTGGAGCGCAGCCCCGAGGACTCCGTCCTGGAGTCCCTGTCCAACGCGGCCCTGCTCGAAGCCGTGCGCAAGCTCAACCCGCAGCAGCAGGAGTGCGTGACCCTCCGCTTCCTCCAGGGCCTCTCGGTCGCCGAGACGGCCCGGGTCATGGGGAAGAACGAGGGCGCGATCAAAACGCTCCAGTACCGGGCGGTCCGCACCCTGGCCCGCCTGCTGCCGGACGACGCCCGCTGACGCGCGCACGACGGCCCGCGAAAAAACACGACAACCTCACACCCGGTGACCCCTCGATGACGCTGTGGTCCGATCATCCTTCGTCCGTAACCCAAGTGCCGCGCCGCTCGTTGTGCGGAATGCAGGCTCCCTGTGGACACGCCCTGCCCGAAGCCGCTCACTCGAAAGTGTGGATGTGCTCAAGGAAGGCAACCTTCCGGACACCTTGGGGAGTCGATCGTCATGACGAGAGGAGGTGCCGCCAGTGATCGCGAACGTGACCCCGCACCGGCGGGCGAACGCCTTCGCCCAGGCCCTGGAGGAGCGGACCCCGTCCGACCTTTCGGAACCGGAACCGGCGGCCGAGCAGTCCGAGGCACCTGCCGAATCTGCCGACCACGACCGGCTGTTGGCCCTGGCGAGCGTGCTCGGCGAAAGAATGCCGCGCCCGGTGCTGGACCCCGAGGTCAAAGTGGTGCAACGAGCACAGCTCGTCGCCGCCATGGAGGCCATGGTGATGGAGGAGAGGGCCGGGGGCGGTGCCGCCGCGGACCCTCAGGTGCCCGAGCAGCGGACCGGCCGCGGCGCCCACCGGGCGACCACGCTCCGGAAATTGCGGCCCCGCTCCCGCTGGTCCAAGGGCATCGCAGCGGGCGGCCTCACCGTGGGTGTGGCCGCAGGGGCCTTCAGCGGAGTGGCCGCTGCCAGCACCGACGCCCTGCCGGGTGACTCCCTCTACCCGGTCAAGCTGGGCATGGAGGACCTCAAGCTGGGCCTCACCGACGAGGACGCGGACCGGGGCGAGCTCTACCTCGACCGCGCCTCCAACCGCCTGTCGGAGGCGCGCAGGCTGATGGAGCGCGGCCGTTCCGGCCCCCTGGACCACGAGGTCCTGGGGCAGATCCGGCGCGCCCTGGCGGGCATGCAGCACGACGCGGCGGAGGGCCACCGGCTCCTCCAGGCGGCCTACGAACGGGACGGCTCCCTCGGCCCGATCCAGACGCTGTCCTCGTTCTCCCGCGCCCACCGCGACGCGTGGGGCCGGCTCCGCTCCAACCTCCCGCCGCAGCTCCACGACGTCGGAGACCAGGTGACCTCGGTCTTCCAGGCCATAGACGATGACGTGGAACCGCTCCAGGGCCTGCTGCCGAAGCCCCCGGAGCAGAGCCGCGGCGGACAGGGCTCCGGCCCCTCCGCCCCGGACGCCACGGCCCCGGGCAAGCACCAGCAGTCCGCCCCCGCCTCCGGAGCCCCCTCACAGCCGGCGGCCCCCGCCGCGCCCAGCTCCGGCGGCAGCCACACCCCGGCCCCCGGCACGGGCCTCCTGGGCGGCACCGGCGACCTGCTGCACCCCCCGGCACAGGGCGGCCAGTCCACATCGGCCACTCCGGTGGCCCCGGGCCTGCCCCACCCGGACATCACCATCCCGCCCCTCCTCCCGAACCTCCTCCCGGGCTTGGGCATCCAGGCGGAAGACGCCGAGTAGGACGCGCGAGGGGGGCGGGACCACCACCTGGTCCCGCCCCCTCCGTCATGCCCTCAGAAGAACACCGACCGCCGCTGCACCAGCAACTTGTACAGCGTGTGCTGGATCCGCTCCCGCACCTCGTCCGTCAGGTTGAACATCAGCATCGGGTCCTCCGCCGCCTCCGGCGCGTACCCGTCCGTCGGGATGGGCTCCCCGAACTGGATCGTCCACTTCGTCGGCAGCGGCACCGCCCCCAACGGCCCCAGCCACGGGAACGTCGGCGTGACCGGGAAGTACGGCAGCCCCAGCAGCCGCGCCAGCGTCTTCGCGTTCCCGATCATGGGGTAGATCTCCTCCGCCCCCACGATCGAACACGGCACGATCGGGGTACCCGCCCGCAGCGCCGTCGAGACGAACCCGCCCCGCCCGAACCGCTGGAGCTTGTACCGCTCGCCGAACGGCTTCCCTATCCCCTTGAAGCCCTCCGGCATCACCCCGACGAGCTCCCCGGCCTCCAGCAGCCGCTGCGCGTCCTCCGCGCACGCCAGCGTGTGACCTGCCTTCCGCGCCAGCTCGTTGACCCCCGGCAGCATGAACACCAGGTCCGCCGCCAGCAACCGCAGGTGCCGCTCCGCCGGATGGTGGTCGTGCACCGCGACCTGGAGCATCAGCCCGTCCAGCGGAAGCGTCCCCGAGTGGTTCGCGACGATCAGCGCCCCACCCTCCTTCGGGATGTTCTCGACGCCCTTGACCTCGACCCGGAAGTACTTCTCGAACAGCGGCCGCATCAAGGACATCAGGACCTGGTCCGTCAGCTCCTTGTCGTAGCCGAACTCGTCGACCTCGTACTCGCCCGTGATCCGCCGCCGCAGGAACGCCAGCCCGCCCGCGATCCGCCGGTCCCAGTCACCCGCGCCGCCCGCACGGCCCTCAGGCGCCCGCACGGGCGCCACCAGCTCCACCGGCCCGCTCTGGGCCGCTCCCGCCGCCGGCGGCTGCGCGGGGGCCGCCACCGCGTCCACCGCCCGCGCCTTGCGCGCACCGCCGCCACGCCTGCGCGGCCGGTCCTCGCCGAACGGAATGACCTTGGCGTCCGCCACTACCGCTCCACTCTCTCGTCCGCCTTCAACAACCCCGCCACCCGGTCCACGGCCCGCCCCACCCGCTCCGGCGGCAGCAGCCCGTTCCCCCGGCTCCGCGCGAAGTCCGCGAAGGTCTCCGCCGTCGTGTACTGCGGCCTAAACCCCAGGACCTCGCGCATCTGCGCCGTCTCCACGACCCGCCCGTGCGTCAGCAGCCGGATCTGCTCCGGCGAGAAGTCCGTCACACCCACCGCCCGCAGCGCCTGCCCCACCCACGTCACCGCCGGCAGCAGCAGCGGCACCGCCGGCCGCCCCAGCCGCCGCGCACACTGCGACAGCAGCAGGACCCCGTCCCCCGCGATGTTGAAGGTGCCGCTGTTCAGCGTGCCCCGCCGCGGCTCCCCCGCCGCCAGCCGCAGCACGTCCACCACGTCGTCCTCATGGACGAACTGGAGCCTCGGGTCATAGCCCAGCACGGTCGGCACCACCGGCATCGAGAAGTACTCCGCCAGCGCCGAGTCCGCGAACGGCCCCAGGATGTTCGCGAAACGCAGCACGCACACCGCCACGTCCGGCCGCCGCCGCGCGAAGCCCCGTACGTACCCCTCGACCTCGGAGGCCTCCTTCGCGAAGCCCGCCGACGGCAGCGACTTCGGCTGGGTGGTCTCGGTGAACACCGCGGGATCCCGCGCCGTGCCCCCGTACACGCTCGTGCTCGACTTCACCACGAGCCGGCTCACGGTCGGCGACTTCTGGCAGGCGCCCAGCAGCTGCATCGTCCCGATGACGTTGGTCTCCTTGACGGCGCTGCGCCCGCCCGGCGCCCCCGGGGCGCCTCCGGTGACCGCCAGATGGACCACCGTGTCCACCGCGTGCTCCGCGAGCACCCGGGCGATCGCCGACTGTCTGATGTCCGCGTGCACGAACTCGGCCGAGCCGAGCCGGTGCGGCGGGGGCACGGCATCGACCGCGATGACCCGCTCCACCTCCGGGTCACGCTGGATGCGGCGCACGAAGCGGCCTCCCAGCTGCCGGGCAGCCCCGGTGACGAGCACGACCTTCCCCACGAGCTCAGCGCCTCCCTCGAGAAGTACCCCCGGCTGCACCGCAGCCCCTCCACCAGGATGGTGGAGGGGCTGCGGAGAACACGTACAGCTGCCGTTTACTTCTTGTTACGGCGCTGGACGCGGGTGCGCTTGAGCAGCTTGCGGTGCTTCTTCTTAGCCATCCGCTTGCGCCGCTTCTTGATAACAGAGCCCACGACTACCCTCGCTCACTTCTCGGAACACCCCCGCGATGCGGGGATCTCGGTGCGGGGCGTCTGGGCCCACACGACCTACGTCGGCCTAGCCTACCCGCCCGAGCTACGAGCTTGTAATCCGAGGCTTCCGCAGGTGTTGCCCGAGCCTCACTCTCAGGCCGACTCCACCCCCACGAAGGACTCCCGGAGGTACTCGTGGACCGCGTTCTCGGGGACCCGGAAGGACCGGCCCACCCGGATCGCGGGCAGATGACCGTTGTGCACCAGGCGGTACACGGTCATCTTCGACACTCGCATCACCGAGGCGACCTCCGCCACGGTCAGGAACTGAACCTCACTGAGAGGCCTCTCGCCAGCAGCCATGACACCCACCTTGACCTTCCGCGCATGACGGGCACCGGCTTCCCCTCCGGTTACTCCTCGTCGTCGCACGCTCACTCCCCAGAGTAGGGGCGCGTGATACGGCTGGGGAAGAGGAGCTACGGCCACTCCTGACGCACCGGCAGCCCGGCGCGCTGCAACACGAACCGCGTGAGCGGCCCATAGGCCGCCGAACGCACCGCGTCATCAAGCGGAACCACCGCCGCCACCCGCCCCTCGGCCTCCCCCACGAACAACGCGGGATCGTCCGTATCCGCCAGCCCGATCGCCTCCACACCCAGCTGACCTGCACCGCAGACCCAACCGTGATCCCCCACCACCAGTTCCGGCAACGGCCCCCCGGACTCCGCCAGCGCCCCGAGCGCCAGCCGAACCGGGAGCGGCGAATGGGTGTGTGCGCCGGTGGCACTCCCGGCTCCCCGCGCGCCGGGTTCCCGCACCAGTGCGACTCCCCGTACGTAATCCAGCCGGTGCTCACGTACGCCGAACCGGGTCGCCATGTCGACATGGACCCCCTGCGCCGGGGTGAGGACAACACAGCCCACCGCCGACAGGGCCCCCGCCAAAGTGGCGTAGAACTCCAGCAGCCGATGCGGGTGCCCCGTACCGAACAGCACCGGCGACCGCGCCCCGGCCGCCTCCCGCAGCCGCTCCGCGAACACCCCCAGCGCCGCCACCGTCAGCCCGGGATCGATCACGTCCGGCCCACTGACCTGCGCCGGATCCGCGGAGACCCCGCACCGGTCCGCCATCAGCCCCAGCAGCGCGCCCTCGTCCCAGCGGCCGACCGGATCGAGACCCAGCAGCACCCGGGGATCCCGCGCGGCGAACAGCCGGTAGCTGCGCAGGCTCTCCTCCCGCGTGGTGGCGACGGGCCCGGCCAACCGGGCGGCCAGCAGATGCGCGCGCAACGCGCCCTCGCTCAACACCCTCCGATGCTGCCGCAAGGAATCTGCCGGATCATCAATTACGGAGAACAGCCCCACAGTTGGCGTAACAAGGCCGCACTCTGACCACACGTCACAGCAGCATCCCGCGCAACGGGAACACCGCCCGGCGCGTCGCCAGAACGGCTTGATCCGTACGGTCCGCCGGGTCGTACCCCGCCTCCCAGTCCCGCCACGCGACCTCGCGCCCGTCCGTCATCCGGGCCGGCCCCGGCTGCCGCGTCCGCGCGTACACCTCGTCCCGCCACGACTGCGGCACCATCGCCGCCGGATCCACCGGCCGGTGCGCCGCGATCCCCACCAGGTGCGTCCACGACCGCGGTACGACGTCCACCACCGCGTACCCGCCACCGCCCAGCGCCAGCCACCTGCCGCCCGCGTACTCGTGCGCCAGCGCGTGACAGGCCTCCTGCACCGCCCGCTGCGCGTCCAGCGACACCGCCAGGTGCGCGAGCGGATCCTCGAAGTGCGTGTCCGCCCCGTGCTGGGTGACCAGCACCTGCGGCCGGAAGTCCGCCAGCAGCTCGGGCACCGTCGCGTGGAACGCCCGCAGCCACCCCTCGTCCCCGGTCCCCGCCGGCAGCGCCACGTTCACCGCGCTGCCCTCGGCCGCCGGACCGCCCGTCTCCTGCGGCCAGCCCGTCTGCGGGAACAGGGTCCGCGGATGCTCGTGCAGCGACACCGTCAGCACCCGGGGATCGTCCCAGAACGCCGCCTGCACCCCGTCCCCGTGGTGCACGTCCACGTCCACGTACGCGACCCGCTCCGCCCCCAGCTCCAGCAGCCGCGCGATCGCCAGCGCCGCGTCGTTGTACACGCAGAACCCGGCCGCCCCGCCCGGCATGGCGTGGTGCAGCCCGCCGGCGAAGTTCACCGCGTGCTCCGCCTCACCCCTCCACAGGGCCTCCGCCGCCGCCACCGACTGGCCCGCGATCAGCGCCGACGCCTCGTGCATCCCGTGGAACGCCGGATCGTCCACCGTCCCCAGCCCGTACGAGCCGTCGGCCACCCCCGGATCCGCCGAGACCTCGCGCACCGCCGCCACGTAGTCCTCGCGGTGCACCAGCCGCAGCGTCGAATCCCCGGCCGCCCGGGCCGCCCGCACCTCCATCTCCCGGTCCAGCCCGAAGGCACGCACCAGGCCCATGGTCAGCGCCAGGCGCACCGGATCCATCGGATGGCTCGGTCCGAAGTCATACCTCGTTACCGCCTCGTCCCACATCAACAGCCCGGTCACCGGCTCGCCGCTCATGCCGCACACCGTATCCGGCCCCGCCGGCACTCCCGAACGAGCGTGCGTGGACCAGCGTGACGAGGACCAGCGCCATCGGCACCAGCATGGCGCCCCGGTAGTTCCAGGCGTCCCCGATCCCGCCGACGAGCGGCGAACCGATCAGGAACCCCACGTAGTTGAAGATGTTCAGCCGCGCCACCGCCGTGTCCGAGGCGTTCGGGAACAGCCGACCCGCCGCCGCGAACGTCTGCGGCACGATCACGCACAGCCCGATCCCCAGCAGCGTGAACCCCAGCATCCCGGTCCACGCCCCGGGCGCCGCCGCCACCACCGCGAACCCGCCCGCGGCCACCACGGCCCCGCAACGCACCACGGCCGCCGCCCCGAACCGCCGCACCCCCAGGTCCCCCACGGCCCGGCCCACGAGCGTGGTCACCATGTACACGTTGTAGGGAACGGTCGCCAGCTGCTCCGAACTCCCCAGCACGTCCTGGAGGTACTTGGCACTCCAGTTCGCCACCGTCGAGTCCCCGATGTACGCGCACGCCATCACCAGACACAGCGGCAGCAGCAGCCGCCCGCCCCGCTCCGGCCACCCCTGCCCGGCCTCCCCGGCCCCGGCGCCCTTCACGTCGACGTAGTACCGGCTCCCGGCCAGCGCCAGGGGCAGCAGGAGCACCACCGCCGGCAGGTACCCCGTGAACAGCGCCAGGTGCCAGTGCGCCCCCGCCCAGGCCGCCGAGGCGCCCACGATCCCGCCCAGGCTGTACGCGGCGTGGAACCCCAGCATGATGGAGCGCCCGTACGCCCGCTGGAGGCTGACGCCGAGCATGTTCATCGAGGCGTCGAGGGCCCCCACCGCCAGCCCGAACACCCCCAGGGCCACGGCCACGTGCCACATCCGGCTGCCGGCCCCGACACCGAGCAGCGCCAGCAGGACGACGGGCTGCGCCCACCGCAGCACGACGCTGGGCGCGACCCGCTTGACCAGGTGCTCGGTGGCGACGCTGGAGACCCCGGCGAGGACGGGCACGGCGGCGAGGAAGGCGGGCAGCAGCCCGTCGGATATCCCGTACCGGTCCTGGATGGCCGGGATGCGGGTCACGAGCAGGGCGAAGGTGACCCCCTGCACGAAGAAACTGAACCCCAGGGCGCCCCGGCCCCGCCGCAGCCGCACGTCATCTGTCATGGCGGCACAGCGTAGGCCCCGCGCCTACCCGTGGGTAGAGAGATCACGCACCCAATCCGAGCAGGGCGGACAGCTCCTTCATCTCCCCGAAGCAGGCGGTGGCGCCGGCGAGCTTCGCCGCGGGGACCATGGAGGTGAACCCGAGCACGTCCATGCCGGCGGCCCGGGCGGCCTCGACGCCGAGCGGGCTGTCCTCGACGACGACGCACCGCGAGGGGTGGACGCCCATCATGTCGGCGGCGTGCAGGAACAGGTCCGGCGCGGGCTTGCCGCGGCCCACCTCCTCGGCACTGAAGATCCACTCTTCCTCGAACCACTCGTCGAGCCCGGCGGCCCGGTGGGCGACGCGGATCCGCTCGTGGCTGCTGGAGGAGGCGACGCAGTACGGCACCCCGTGCGCGGACAGCTCGCCGAGCACCTCGGTCACCCCGGGGACGGGCTGGAGTTCGCGTGCGAACGCGGCGAAGATCCGCTCGTGGAGGACCTTGTCGAAGCCCTCCGGCAGCCGCTGCCCGGTGCGCTCCTGGACGAGGTCGTGCACCCGGTGCACGGCGCCGCCCATGTAGTCGCGCAGGGAGTCCTCGTACGTGGTGGGGTGCCCGACCTCCGTCAGGTACTCGGCGAGGATGGTGTTGGAGAGCGGCTCGCTGTCCACGAGGACGCCGTCGTTGTCGAAGATGACCAGCTGGTAGACCATCAGCCCACCATACGAGCGTCCGCCACGCGTTCCCGGCAGGGCGGTGCGGGGTAAACGGCTGAAAACGCAGAAAAGCCCCGCACCATGACTGGTGCGGGGCTTTCCCACAATGATTGTTCGGCGGCGTCCTACTCTCCCACAGGGTCCCCCCTGCAGTACCATCGGCGCTGAAAGGCTTAGCTTCCGGGTTCGGAATGTAACCGGGCGTTTCCCTAACGCTATGACCACCGAAACACTATGAAGTTGAACTCAAGCCGGCAAGGCGAGTTCGTTACTTCAGAACTAACACAGTGGACGCGAGCAACTGAGGACAAGCCCTCGGCCTATTAGTACCAGTCAGCTCCACCCGTTACCGGGCTTCCACATCTG